>DATLIL010001298.1:0-10713 GCA_035539475.1 Polyangiaceae bacterium | reverse complement strand
CGCTCGCGCCCCCGCTGCCGCTCATGCCCGCGCCACCACTGGTGGTACCGCCGCCGCCGCTGCCCGCGGTTGCGGCTGCGCCTCCGCCGCCCGAGCCCGACGAGGACGCCGCGGTCCCTGCCGTCCCAGCGGGCGTTGCGGGGTCCGACGAACATGCGGCAGCCAGCACCGAGGTTGCACACACGAGAACCGAGCCGACGACTTTGCGCATCCATCCCTAATGCTGGCTGCGGCTGCGTTCCTTCTATCTGCCTTCAATCGAGCCCGTTCGTGGACCGCAGCATTGAATGATTCCACGGAACCAGGAAGCGCGATTGCGATCCCGGCTCGGTGCGGCTAGCGAAGGTCGCGGTGCATTGGACGACGCCCGTTCTGGGCTTGCTGTTGACGGTGACGGGGGTGGCCCGAGCCCAGGCTCCGAACGAAGCGACGTTCGACGTCGAGTACGCTGCTCCGGCGGAGTGCCCCGACGAGGGTACCTTCGTGGCGGCGATCACCGCGCGAGCTCCCTCAGCCCGGCGCGTGGAAGCCGGCGGTGGTGAAGTTCACCTTCACGTGCACGTGGTCGCGGATGGGCCGAGCACACTCAGCGTTTCGTTCGCGCAAGGTTCCTCACGGCGTGAGATCCCCGCTGCGTCGTGCGAGGAGGCAGTGTCGTCGATGGCCGTGATCGCGGCGATGGTCTTGGAAGCGTCGCCCGAATCGCGCATCGCAATGAGCGACGCGCCCGTTGCCGACGACGCAGCATCGACTGCCGCGCCCGCCGTCGCAGCAGAGCCTGCGCCGCAGCCTTCTCCAGCGCCGGCGCCATTCGTTCCTCCTCCCGATCCCGTCCAGGACATTTCGCCGTCGCGTGCCGTGGAAAGAGGTTCTTCGCAGGAGAGAGCGCGCCTCGGGTTCAATGCCGGCGTTGGGCTCGAGAGCGCGGTGGCGCCGTCACCGCCGCTGATCGCGGCCGTTGGTAGCACGCTCGCCTGGGAACGCGGTGGCCTCTGGTCGCCCAGCCTCGGATTGCAGTTCCTCGTCAGCGCCGAGGCGACGGAGACCTCGCAGGACGGCGATGCGGAGTTCAGGCTGGTGACGGGTCGCCTGAACGGCTGTCCGCTGCGCCTGGGCTCCGACTCGTCGCCGCGGCTGCGCCCCTGCGTCAGCTTCGACGCCGGCGCCCTTCGCGGAGAGGGCGCTGGTGCAGCGCGCAACCCGCAGACCGAGTGGATCCCGTGGCTGTCAGCCGGGCTGGCGCTCTGGGGCGAGCTCGACCTCGGTGAAGCGGTGAGGCTCGAAGCCAGCGCGTCCGCGCGAGTCATCCCCTATCACGACAAGTTCATCTTTCGCCCCGACGACCTCGTCTACGACATTCCGCCGATATCGCTCGGTTTCTGGACGGGGCTCGGCTTTTGGCCATGAGCGGGGGATCGATCGCTGGCCGGCCCGACATGAGGGACCGAGTGCAAAGCGAGGAAGCCGTCTCCGACCACGTGCCGCTGCCCTTGTTGACGGAGCGCGCGGACGGGGTGGCCACGCCCGAGCCCGGTACTCGGGTGGCGCAGGCCGTGGCCCGTCATTTCGATCTCGTGTGGCGATCGCTCCGGCGCTTTGGCGTCAGCGAGCGTGGGGTGGACGACGCCGCGCAGCACGTCTTCATGACGTTCTCCGAGCACCTCGACAGCGTTCCGCTCGAGCGCGAGCGGCCTTTCTTGGTGGCCGTGGCGGCGCGGGTGGCAGCCAACGCGCGGCGCAAGGTCGAGCGCTCCAGGGAGATCCTCAGTGGTGAGGTCGAGTGGGCGCTGAGCGAACACACACCCGAGGATCTGCTCGAGCACAAACAGCGCCTGGAAGAGCTCGAGCGCGCCCTCGACGCGCTGCCATTCGAGCAGCGTACCGTCTTCGTGCTCTACGAGATCGAGGGCTGGTCGCTGCCCGAGATCGCCGAGACGCTTGCCATTCCCCTGGGGACGGCGACGTCGCGGCTACGGCGTGCGCGCGACAAATTCGAGTCGTGGGTAGAAGCTCGCGATCTCGGCGGAGGTGACCCGTGAGCGACCTGACGCGGCTGCTGGAGTCGAGTCGAAACCCCCGAACGCGCGCGCTGCTGCATGCGGGCAAGCGTGACGCACCGGCTCGTGGCGCGTCCCAGCGCGCCCTGCTGGCCCTCGCCGCGACGACGGTCGCTGGCGGAGCTGCCGCGGCGGCTACCAAGGCCGGTGCGACTGCTTCGGGCGGCAGCAGCGCTTCCGGGCTCGTGCTGACGGCGGTGAAATGGCTGGCGGTGGGCGCACTGAGCGGCAGCGTGCTCGCCGCAGGCGCCATCGCGGTTCAGCCGCGCGCCGTGTCGTCCGCCTCAGCGCGCGTCGTGGCGGCCGGAGCCAGCGCTGTGTCCCGCTCCACCGAGCCCCGCTCGCCCTCGGCGCTCGACGTAGCAGCTGAAGCACCGTCGCCCGCGCCACAGGCCCCATCCGCCGCTCCGGCTCGCGAAGCCGCGCTGGCAGCGCCCGCCGCCAGTGGGCCGAGCGACCAGGGCAAGCTCGATCGTGAGGTGCGCTGGATCGATGCGGCCAGGAAAGCGCTGGCCGCCGGCGATGCCACGCGAGCGCTCGCCGAGCTCGATAGTTACGACCAGCTCGTCGAAACGCGAATCCTGGATCGGGAGGCCACGGTCTTGCGCATCGAGGCGCTGCTGCGGCAGGGCAACACCGGCCGCGCGCGTCAGCTCTTCGACGGCTACGTGCGCCAGTACCCGGGTGACGCGCACATCACACGTCTTCGCGCGCAATGGGATCGATTCGGCACTGATGCGACACGGTAGCTGGTGAGGCCGACCATGAGATTCGATTCGAAGAGCCCGTTGCCGCTGTTCCTGCTCGCTCTCGCGTGCGGCGAGGCCACACACGCGCTCGGTGATGGCGCCGGTCCGCTCGGAGCTGCGGGCGCAACGTCGCCTGACGGCAACGGAGACGCCGCCTCCGCCGGCACGGGCGGTAACCCTCCCGTCATCGGTGACGCCTGCGACGAAGACAGTCCCCCTGAGCTCGCGCCGCCCTTCGCCAGCCCGGAGGTCGTCTGGCAGCGCATCAGCCGCTTCGTTGCGGATGCCGAGCGCGAAGCGCCGTCAGCGCTTCCGGACGAGGTCTCGCCGGAGTGGGCGGGTGAGATCGCCCTGGCGGCCTTCGATCGCGAGCTCGAAGCTCAGACGGCACCAGCCGGCATGCGGCGCTTCATCGCCAGGTGGCTGTCACTTCCGACCGAGCCGGAGCCGGCCCTCGATCGCGACTGGGCCGCCATGGCCGCCGCCGACGGCGCCACGCTGCGCACGCTGCTCACCTTTCGGGAGGCGGGCGAGCCCGATCGCGTCGGCATCTTTGCCGACTCGTTCTGGCTGACCGAGTACGAGCGCATTCCCCGGCGCGCGAGCACCATGCACCGAGCGCTGAACGTGAATGCGGCGCCGCTGCCTCCGAGCGAGCCGACGGCGTTCGACGTGACGCCCGGCATGACCGCGCGCGAATGGTACGTCAATGAGGTCTCGCCCCCGGTCTGCGCTGGTTGCCACACCGTGATCGATCCGTACGGCTTTGCCCTCGAGCACTTCGACGAGGTCGGAGAGTACCGAGAAACCGACGGCGGAAAGCCGGTCGACGCCAGCGGCTGGATCGTCATCGACGACGTGGAGGTGAGCTTCACCAGCATCGCCGACCTCGCGCCGCGTCTCGCGGAGTCGTGTCAGGCGGGGCGAGCCGTGAGCCAGCGCTTCCTGGCCGACGCGTTACTCGCGAGCGGTACGGCGGCAGAGCCGGTCTCGGGCAACCTCTCGCACGTGGTGCTGGCCTATCCGGCGGACGAGGCTCGCATCAATAGAGCCTTCTTCGCGGGCGGAAGGACCATCCGCGCCCTGGTCGAGGGCGCAGCGCGCAGCGAAGCGATGCTGCGCTGAGCCCGCCGAGCGCGCCGTATCAGCTGGAGACGGGCGAAACCGCCCCGAAACACGCGAGGGGCGCTTGCCAGCGGGCCGAAAGCGCGACACTCATGCTTCATGGCTGACTGGACGCTCAAGAAGCTCGCATCGTTCACCCCGTCGGCGGGGCCCGTCATCACGTGTGTGATGGACGGCGTGGGGCTCGGGTCGAAGGACGAGTCGGACGCGGTGTTCTTGGCGCGCAAGCCGAACCTCGATTGGCTGACGAAGAACGCGCTCTACACCACGCTCAGCGCTCACGGCGTTGCGGTGGGCATGCCCTCGAACGCAGACATGGGCAACAGCGAGGTCGGGCACAACGCGCTCGGCGCGGGGCGCGTCTACGATCAGGGCGCCAAGCTCGTGCAGAACGCCGTGGACAACGGCGAGCTGTTCGCGAGCGAAGCCTGGAAGAAGACGACCGGACGCGTGCGCGAGAGCGGCCAGCCCCTGCATTTCATCGGGCTCCTGTCCGACGGCAACGTGCACTCGCACATCGGTCATCTGAAGGCGATGATCCAGCGCGCCGACGCGGAGGGCGTCGCCAAGATCCGCGTGCACGTCTTGCTCGACGGGCGCGACGTGCCCGAGACCAGCGCCTTCACCTACGTGGACGATCTCGAGCAGCTGCTCACGGCCATGCGCGACAAGGGCCGCGACTACTGGGTGGCCTCCGGCGGCGGTCGCATGAAGGTGACCATGGACCGCTACGAGGCCGAGTGGCACATGGTCGAGACCGGTTGGAAGACGCACGTGCTCGGCGAGGGACGGATGTTCGGCAGCGTGCGCGAGGCGGTCGAGACGTTCCGCGGCGAGAGCCCCGGCATCGGCGATCAGAACCTGCCCGCTTTCGTCATTCGCGGCCAGGACGGCGGTCCGCTGGGGCCCATCCGCGACGGCGCGGCGGTGGTCTTCTTCAACTTCCGCGGTGACCGCGCGATCGAGATCACGCAGGTTTTCGAGCAGGAAAACTTCGACAAGTTCCCGCGCGGCAAGCGGCCCGACGTCGTGTACGCGGGCATGATGCAGTACGACGGCGACCTCAAGCTGCCCAACCTGTTCCTGGTCTCGCCGCCGCACATCACCGAGTCGCAGGGTGAGTACCTGGCCAAGAACGGCGTCACGCAGCTCGCCATCAGCGAGACGCAGAAGTACGGGCACGTGACCTACTTCTGGAACGGCAATCGCTCCGGCAAGTTCGCGGACAACGAGACGTACGTCGAGATCCCGAGCGACGCGCTGCCGTTCGAGGAGCGTCCCTGGATGAAGGCGGCGGAGATCACCGATCGGCTGCTGCTCGAGCTCGCCAGCGGCAAGTACAAGGCCGCTCGCCTGAACTACGCCAACGGCGACATGGTCGGCCACACCGGACACCGAGACGCCACCATCCTGGCGGTCGAGGCCGTCGATCTCGAGCTCGGTCGGCTGATGCGCTTCATCGAGAAGGCCAAGGGCATCCTCGTGGTCACGGCCGACCACGGCAACGCCGACGAGATGTATGGCCACAAGAAGGACGGCTCGATCGAGGTCGACGCGAACGGCAGGCCCAAGTCCAAGACGAGCCACACCCTGAACCCGGTCCCCTTCGCCATCTACGCGCCGGGCCTGGCAGCTCCGTTGAAGCTGAACCCCGCCGTTGCCAAGCCGGGCCTCGGCAACGTGGCGGCGACCACGTTCAACCTGCTCGGTTTCCGCGCGCCAGACGACTACATGCCGTCGCTCCTCGCGCTCGAGTGAGCGCTAGTTCTGCGCGAGCTTGCGCGGCATGCGGGTCTGCGCGTCGGGTCCGAGCGACGCGCGATCGGTGAGGTACCAGGTGCGTACCTTGCCCTTGCCCTTGACCTCGATGTCGCCGCGTGGCGTGAGCTCGTACATGTCCTTGAGCAGGAAATACATCGCCTCGCTCACCTGGATCTGTCCGGGCTCGCTGTGCGACTCCATGCGGCTGGCCAGGTTCACCGTGTCGCCCCACACGTCGTAGATGAACTTGCGCTTGCCGATCACGCCGGCCACCACGGGCCCGGTGTGAATGCCGATGCGGATGTTGAGCTCCTCACCGAACTGGCGGCTGAAGTCGAGCGTGCGTCGCTTCATGCCCAGGGCCATCTCGGCGATGGTCTGCGCGTGGTCGTACTCGTGGCTGTGGAGCCCGCCCGCGACCATGTAACAGTCGCCGATCGTCTTGATCTTCTCGAGCTTCAGCTTGTCGACCAGATCGTCGAAGCTCGAAAACATCAGGTTCAGGCGCTCGACCAGGTCCTCGGGCGACAGACGCTCGCTCATCCTGGTGAAACCGACGATGTCGGCGAAGAGCACCGACACTTGCGGAAAGCCGTCGGCGATCGAGCGCGCCTCGACCTTCAGCCGATTGGCGATGGCCGGAGGCAACGTGTTGAAGAGCAGCTCCTCCGAGCGCTGCTGCTCGAGGGCGATGGCCTGGACCTGTTCCTTGATCAGCCGCCGCTGCAAGAAGCTCTCGCGCGCCAGACGATCTTGCCGCAGCGCCAGCAGCGCGCCGATCCCGCCCATGGAGAGCAGCGTGCTCGCCACGGAGATGCGGAGCTCGAGCGAGCTCTTGCCGAGCAACAGCTCGAGCACCAGGTAGGCTGTCAGCGTCGCCAGCGTGTAGGCGCTCTGCGTGACCACGTTCATGCGCGCGACGAACGGTCCGAGCGTCACGAACAGCACCGCGTAAGACGTGTACAGGTAGCCGTTTTGCGGTGCGATCGCGCCGACGTAGAGCACGACGAAGTTCACTGCCAGGCCGTACGCCAGGGCCGCGGCCTGACCGAAGCGGAGCGAACGCCCGGAGCGCACGGCCCAGAGCGAGAGCAGGGCGATGGGCAGGAAGAGCCCGTAGCGCACGGCCCAGGCCTGCTCGCGCACGGCGGGCACCAGCAGCGCGTCGTGCAGCCCGTAGGCGAGAAAGACGACCGACGCCACCGTCAGGCTGAAGCCGAGGAAGCGTTCGACCGACTCGGTCTGGTCCGCCGCGAGCTCGCGTTCGAGCTCGCGATCGACGAACGAGCCGTCCCAGCGTGTCGGGCGGTGCGCCTGTACGGGCATGCTGGGTCTCGCTGCGGGGGGGAGCATCGGCGCGGCGAGGCCAAATCTCCAATAATCTTGACCCTCACGCAACGTGAGGCCCCACATTGATCTCACGATGAAGGGACAACGCACCTTCCAGGTCAAGGAAGTCGCCGAGATTGCCGGCGTTTCGGTGCGTGCTTTGCACCACTACGACACGATCGGCCTGCTCGTTCCGAAGGGTCGCTCGGACGCAGGCTACCGGCTCTACGACGAGGACGACCTCTTGCGGCTGCAGCAGATCCTGATCGGCCGCGAGCTCGGCCTGCCGCTCGAAGAGATCCGGCGCCTGCTCGACGATCCGGCGCTCGATCGCCGGCAAGCGCTGGTGCAACAGCGGGAAAAGCTCGCGCAGCGCCTGGAGCACACGGCAGCGATGATCCGGGCCGTGGACACGGCGCTGTCACTGCTTGGAACGGACGAAGAAGGAGAGACCATGAACATGAAAGACCTCTTCAACGGCTTCGATCACTCCCAGTACGAGGAAGAAGCGCGCCAGCGCTGGGGCCAGACCGACGCCTACAAGGAGTCGACGAAGCGAGTCAGTCGCTACACGCCCGAGGATTGGAAGCGGCATCAGGCCGAGCAAGCCTCGATCTACGGCGACGCCTACGCGCTGCTCTCGGCGGGCAAGGCGCCGGACTCGGTGGAGGCCATGGATGTCGCCGAGCGCCACCGCCTGGCGATCGATCGCTGGTTTTATCCGTGTCCCCACGACATGCACGTTGGCCTGGGGGACATGTACGAAGCCGACACCCGCTTCGCGGAGAACATTGACAGGTTCGGAGCTGGCCTGACAGCTTTCCTCTCGGCTGCCATTCGCGCGAACGCGCGCCGTCACGGCGCAAGTCGTGCCTGAAACAAACACGGCGAAATTTTCTGCCCCGCGCCTGGGGCCGACAAAATTGGCAGACAGTCAAGCTGGTCGCGTCGCGCCGACTTGGCTATGCCCGAGGTCATGACGACGTACGATCAGAACAACGCCGAGGCCTTCGTGTTCACCTTCAAGGAGGGCCTGCTGTCGCCGATCGCGCACGACCTGCGCATCAAGATCACGCGCTTCTCCGTCCAGGTGGACGACGCGAGCGGCGCCGTGACCGCGACGTTCGACACCTCGTCGCTCCTCATCGACATGCCGATGAAGAACGGTGAGGAGAACCCCACGGCGCTGAACGACTCGGACAAGGCGAAGATCGCGGGCCAGATCCGCGAGGACGTGCTGCACAGCGGCAAGCACCCCGAGGCGCGCTTCCAGTCCAAGTCGGTGACCAAGCAGGCCGACGGTGGTTACGCGCTCGAAGGCGATTTGACCCTGCACGGCGTGACCAAGCCGCTGTCGGCCAAGACGACGCCGAGTGGCGGTAAGCAGCAGCTGGACTTCACGCTGCACCAGCCGGATTTCGGCATCACGCCGTACAAGGCCATGATGGGAACGCTGAAGATCGCGCCGGACGTCAAGATCCGGATCATCGCCTAGCCGGTCAGCGCACGGGAGAGCGGGTGTGCTCTAGAGCACCTGGCTGCTGGCCAGCGTCACCGAGACGACCCGCTCACCCGGCGTGCTGGTGTCCGCCCTCACACCGAACGTCAGCACCGGTGCGGGCGGCAGCAGCTCGTCAGTGATTGTATCGAGCGACGCATAGTTCGAACGGGGTAACTGTGAGCCTTCGCTCGGCCGCCTGACGACCTCGGACCTCACCAGGTAGACCAGGCGCAGCCCGCGTCCCCGGTCCGGTCGCCTCGGATGGTTCACGAGGAGCGGGCGGAGCTTGTCGGCGAGCTTGCGCCAGCCGGTCTGGTCAGGCGGGTGACCAGACGTCGCGATCGATTGCAGTCGACCTTCGGAGTCCCACTCGAGCGTGAGCAGCGCGCTGCCCTCGCGGGGCGCCGCCAGCTCTGCGTTCAGACGAACGGCGCTTTCCGACCAGCCATCCATGACGACGACCTGGCGCCTGGGCGGTGGACGCCGAGAAGAATCCAGGACGGCAGAGCGCATGATCGAACCATCGAGTCCGAGATCGATTCGGCGCGGCGGCTCGTGGGGGAGCTCGGAAACGTCGCCCGGCATCTCGTCGAGACCAGCGCTGGCGATCGCAGACTCGCTGTCTCCAGTCCGAGCGAACTGAACCCGAGCTCCGCTGCGGCGTGGTTTTGCGCTCGCTGGGGAGGGTTCCTCGGCGGATGAGCCGAGACCGGCTGGCGTGCCCTCGGAACCTTCGTCGGCGAACACGGAGACTTCAATCGCCGCCGCAGGCGAAACCGCGAGCGCGGGCGCGCGGTCGTGCGCGCCGTTCAGCCTGAAGGCGGCAAGAAGCAGGACCGCGTGCAGCGCCAGGGCGCCCACCATCCCTGCCGTGAACCGCTTCTCCATGAGCCGCGCTCAAGATGAAGCGGCAGCGCACGAGCTGCAACTGGTTTCTGACTCAGGGTTTGTACTCGAAGCAGTAAAACCCGCCGTAACCGCCAGCCGAGCCGACGCAGTCCTCGCTCACTCCGCCGTTCTCTTCCACCCGAACGCAGGGGGCGCAGCCACCGTCTTTTGCGGCAGACATCCAGCTCAGGCCGCTGCCCTCTCTCGGCCAGGAGTGACCACACCAGGGATCGCCCTCCGCCGCCGAGCTCGTCCAGTCGTTGCACGTGTAGGCGGGATTGGGTTCGTTGTTGGGCGGCGTCACGTCGGTGCAGTCGGGGGTGATTTCGTTGCTGCCACCCATCTGACCGCCGCCCGTGTAGAGCTCGCCAACGCAGTTCGTCCCCGTTAGCGTCTGGTGGTTGTCCGGGCAGTCGCTGCCGATGCAGCCCGGCGCGTCGGCGGTGTGGTTCGGGATCCCGAACTCGTTGGGCAGATCGTCGCGGATGGCGGGGTCGGCTCCGATGGGTCGATTGTCTCCAATCAGATCCTCGAGCGTCATCGCCACCAGTCTGCCGGTCGCGTCGTACCAGGGACCGTTGCCGATGCGCGTCTTCGCGTGAAGGGGGCCGTTATCGGGACCACCCGTGGTGGTGCTGAGAAAGGCGCGCCATTCCTTGGCGCCCGCGCCCGGCATGCCAAGCTCGGCGATCGCCTTGCAGATCTTGTCTGCACCGCGCAGCCCGGCGCCTTCGCCCTCCTCGCCGAAGCGGAGATCGCCACCGAAGCCTTCCTCGTTGCCGGAGACCTCACGGATCGACGCCAGGCTGGTCAAGAAGAAGCTGAAGTCAGCGAGCAGCGGATCGACCGGTGCGGAGCCGCCCGTACCACTGGCGCCACCTGCGCCCGTGGAGCCGCCCGCGTCGCCACCAGTTCCTCCGTTGGAGGTGGCGCCGCTGCTGCCAGCCATTGCGCCGGCGCCGGCACCCGACGCTGCGCCTTGTCCCGCGTTGCCGCCGCTGGTCGAGCCTGCCGTCGGCGTCGCGCCGCCCGTCGCGCCCGAGCCCGGTTGCGGGTCACCGCCGTCGGACGGACTGCTACACCCCAGGGTTGAGAGAGTGAGGAGCGCCCCGGAGAGGCACCAGCGCGACAACATGCGAAACACACTAGCTCACACGCGCCACGAGTGACGAGCATGAGCTCACTGGGAAGAAACTTGCAGTGGGAGCCAATGTCCCGACTCAAAAGGTGCTCGGCAGAATCTCGGCGACTGTCCTATTCTGCGACCGGTCCCGCTCATGAATCGGCATCTCTTCGTGTTCCC
>DATLIL010001297.1:0-12130 GCA_035539475.1 Polyangiaceae bacterium | reverse complement strand
CTCTGGACCACACGAAGCGATTCTACTTCCTGCTGCGGCGCCCGTCCGGGCGTGCCCTTCACCATCGCCAAACCAACATAGCAAGACGGCAATGGCCAGGAGTACGTCGTGATCTGCGGGGGATTTTGTTGGGGAACACGCCGTCGACGGCGCGCCTGCCGCTCATCAAGGCCACGCAGGTCTACTCGGCGCGCTGCGTCCGACGCAAGCCGTGATTGTGGAAGTCAGCAGGGGATTCAAGTCGGTGGCTGCGCTGCGACGCCTAGCACCCGGCCGTGTAGTGCGACAGGCAGCGTCGTTACGGCGTGTTCCCACCAAAAAAGAATGGGATATCGAGGGGGCTCAGGGCGCTCGGGCCTGCGTGGCGTCCCTCACGAGCGGGGTGCGCCAGAGAAAGATCTCGTGGTCGCGGTCGGTGCCAGGCGGTTGCAGGGTGACGTGGGTGACGTGCTTGAAACCGGCCATGTCGAAGTCGTGCGAGACGATGCGAGAGCCGTGTTTCATCTTCTTGATCTGCGGGACGAGCCTCACGTTGAGCTCCGGCAGCAGGTAGAGCGTGAGGACGTTGGCGGGCCGGAGATCGAGCGTGAAGATGTCCCTTTGCTCGATGCGGACCAGGTGCCCGACGCCGCTGTCGCGGACGTTCTTGCGGGCCTCGGCGACGCGATCCGGGTCGATGTCGAAGCCGACCGCGCGGGTGCCGTAGCGCTTGGCGGCAGTGACCACGATACGGCCGTCGCCACAGCCGAGGTCGTACACGAGGTCGGTGTTCTTGACCTCGGCGAGCTCGAGCATGCGGTCGACGACGGGCTGCGGCGTCGGCACGTAGACCACGTCCGGCGTCTTCTTCGGCGGCGGCTCGTCCACGGGCTCGGCGCTCGCCGGGGCGGGCCGGGGGACTCGCGCGGTGAGCGTGGGGATGGCCGCGTTCACACGCAGGCGCGGCGTCTCGACTCTTTGCGGGGGCTCACTCTGCGAGCAGGCGCCGGCGAGCAGGCCGACGATCGTAGCGAGCATCGAGCGGTTCATCTGAGGTCCTCCTCCTCGGTCCCTTCGAGGCAAAGTAGAGTGGGATGCCGAGCAGCAACGGCGCGAAGCCGATCAGCGTGAGCTTGCCCGCGTAGCTGATCGCCGAATACAGCATGGCGGCGCAGGTGGCGCAGAAGATCGCGGGCAAGAGCGGGTAGAGCGGCACCCGAAATGGTCTCGCTCGAGCGGGCTCCCGCACGCGCAGCACGAACAGCGAGAGGCCGGTGAGCAGGAAGAACAGCCAGAACACCGGCGCCGTGCAGCGCAAGAGCGCGTCGAAGCCGCCGTGACCCGACCAGTCGGCGCGTGCGAAGCCGAGCGCCGAGAGCCCGCCGTCGACGGCGCCGCGCCCGGCGCGCGTCCCCACCGTTGCGATCAAGACCAGCGTGATCACGAGCTGCACGAGCAGCGACCAGACGGGAGCGCCGAGGCGTGGGTGCCAGCGTCCGAGCAGACCGAGCACGTCGTAGTCCCTGCCCAGCGTGGCGTGGAGGCGAGAGCCCGTGAAGATCAGCGCGTTGACGGCGCTGAGCGCCGAGACCATCACCAGCACCGAGATGACGGTGGCGCCGCCGGGACCGAACGCGCCGCGCAACAGATCGACGGCGATGGCGCGTGAGGTGCGTGCACCTTCGAAGCCCAGACCGACCAGGAAAGCCGCGTTGATGAGCAGGTAGACCAGGGTGATGAGGAGCGTGCCAAGGAGCAGTGCGCGCGGCAGGTTGCGGCGCGGATGGCTGACCTCGGCCGCCACGTAGGCCGCGTCGTTCCAGCCACCGAAGGTGTAGAGCACGAGGATCATCGCCATGCCGAGCGATGAGCCTGCCTGGCTCGGGCTGGGGACGGCAGGGCTCGCGCCGGCACCCGCGAAGAGAAAGCCGCAGGCGACGACGGCGACGAGACCGAGCAGCTTGAGCAAGCTGAGCGCGTTCTGTGCGGCCTTGCCGAGCGCGACGCCGGCCAGGTTGCAGGCTGTCAGGATCAGCACCGCGCTGGCCGCGAGCAGCGCGCCCGAGCTCGGATTGAGGCCCCAGAGCTCGCTGCCGTAGTCAGCGAACACGTACGCCATCATGCCGATGCTCCCGGTCATGATCACGGACAGCTGGGCCCAGCCGAAGAGAAAGCCCACCAGGGGGCTGAACGCCCGCGTCAGGTAGACGTAGTCACCGCCGGAGCGCGGGTAGGTGCTGGCGAGCTCGGCGTAACAGCAGGCACCGATCAGCGACAACAGACCGCCGAGGGCCCACACGGCGAAAACCTCGGCGGGCTCCGAAACGGCCGAAAACACGAGAGGCGGGGTCTCGTAGATGCCGGCCCCGATCACGATGCCGACGATGATGCTCACCGCATCCCACAACCCGAGCTTTTGCGCGCCGAGCGCGCTGCTGGGCGCTTCGTTCGGGGGTGGGGCTGAGGACGGCATGGACGGCCCCTCTTGGGCGCGCCCCGGAGCTGCACGCGTCGTGCCCGGGCTCACGGCGCGCGATCGGGCTTCTTTCGGGTTTTGGCCGCGTCGCGTTTGAGCAGCAGCGGGGCGAAAGCCCATGACCTGAGGGAAATAACGGGTGCGCGGATCGTTTGTTCGGCTCGGCCGTAAGGGAAGGGCGCCAGTCACCGTTCCGACTGAAAAGGATGCCGATGATGCGAAGCTTCACCTCGATTGCGGGCACTTGGGCGATGGTCCTCTTTCTCGGCAGCACGGGCTGCGCGGCGACCACACCCCGCCCGGTCGGAACCAACGCGGCGCTCGGCAAGGTGGTCGTCTACCGTAACGGCGTCGCCTATTTCGAACGGCACGCCGTGCTCCAGGGCCGCGAGCTCAAGCTGCGCGTGCCGGGCGAACGCCTGGATGACCTGCTCAAGTCCCTGACGGTGGTGGACGCCCGCAGCGGCAAGCCGATTCCAGCGTCTTTTCCCACGCTCGAGCACGTGGGCGACGAGGTCGAGATCGTCGTGCAATTGCCCGAGCCAGCGCCGCGCGAGCTTCGCATCTCCTACGTCACGGAGAGCCCCGCCTGGAAGCCGAGTTATCGGCTCAAGCTCTCCAAGCAGGGTCCGGCGCGGCTCGAGGCCTGGGCGGTCGTCGACAACGTTTCCGGTGAAGACTGGAATCGCGTCGCGGTCGGCGTGGGCTCGACCTCGGCGCTGTCGTTTCGCTACGATCTGCACAGCGTGCGCTTCGTCGAGCGCGAGACCTTGACCGACGGCACGACGCTCGGCGCGGCGCCACCCACGGGCGGCTCGCCGTACTCGGTGGCCGGCAAAGAAATGCAGGTTCTCGCCAACGTCTCCGCGGCCGAGCTCGAGCAGCAGCCGCCGCACATGGAGGACGCCGAGGCCGCGCCGGCCAGTCCCACGGCGGGCGCAGGGGCCGCTCGCGTGGCGCGCAAGAGCGAAGCCAGCAAGCCGGTTTCAAAGCGCGGCAAGCCCGATCTCGACGATTCACTGGCCGGTATCGCGAATCGCGCACGTGGCAGCAAGGAGAAGATCCGCATCGAGGGTTACGCCATGTCCGGCGACGGCGATCGCGCCGCTGCTTCTCTGCAGCGCGCCAACGCCGTGCGCGACCGGCTGCTGAGCAACGGCGTTCCGCCGGCTCAGATCGAAGTCGTGGGCACCGGGCGCCTGGCTCAGGGCGAGGCCGTGCGCATCCTGGCCGTTCAGGCTGAGGCCCAGGCGCAGCAAGCTCAGCCGGGCAACGACAAGACGTCGCCTGACGAGCCGCTCGGTAACGCCTACTTCCTGTCGAAGACGCCGCTCACGATCGAAAAGGACAGCTCGGCGCTGGTCAGCATGCTGAGCGCCGAGGTCGACGCCAGGCCCGTGTACTACTACGACCCGATCTCGGCGCGCGGCTCGAAGAAGTTCGCGTTCCGCGCGGTGCTGCTCGACAACCCGACCGAGCACACGCTCGACGCCGGTCCCTTCACCGTCTACGCCGACGGGCAGTTCCTCGGCGAGGGCATGAGCGACCCGATCCCGGGCAAGACGCGCGCGTTCATCCCGTTCGCGCTCGACCGCAAGCTGATCGTCGAGACCGAACTCGGCGGGCGCGAGGCGATCGATCGCCTGGTCACGATCCAGCGCGGCATCGTCACCGCCGAAGCACGCAGCATCAAGACGACCAAGCTCTCGCTGCACAACCGCGGCACGATCGCGGCGATCACCTACGTGCGCCACTCGCCGGCTCCGAATCACGCGCTCGAGGCGCCGCGCTCCGGCTTCGAAAAGCTGCGCGGCGCGTACTTGTTCCCGGTAGAAATCCCCGCGGGCGGCACGGTGTCGCTGGTGATCGAGGAGTCGACGCCGATCCAGAAGAGCGTCGACGTGCGCACCGACGCTGGCGTGGGAGAGCTTTCGCTGTTCTTGAAGAGCGCGGGCAAGCTGCCCGAGGAGCTCAAGCAGAAGCTCGAGCAGGTGATCGAGATGCACCGCGAGCTCGCCGCCATGGATGAACGGCTGAGCACGATCAATGCGCAGATCTCGATGTACCGTGCGCGCGTCGACGAGCTCAACGCGCAGCTCGTCACGCTGCGGCGAGTGACGCAGGCGCAGGAGCTCAGCCGGAAGCTCGCCAAGAAGATGGACGAAATCTCAGAAAAGCTGCAGCAGTCGACGCTCGAAGCGGCGGGCGTCGAGGGCCAGCGCCTGACGCGGCGGGTTGCGCTCGAAGACAGGCTCGCGGAGCTCACGCTCGAGACGCGGCGCGACGCAGTTGCGGGACGTTAGCGCTCACGAGCGAGACAGCTGAGCCGCGGGGAAGCCTCCGGGACACTGATGTGCGCCCCTAGAGGCTTCCTCTATGAGCGTCAATTTCCAGCTGCGATTGTTGGTGGTCACGCTAGTGGTGCTCCTCGCGGGCGGCGCTTGCACCGGGAACATCATCCCGCCGGACGTGCAGCAAGGTGACCCGGCTGCGAGCCCGGCGAACGAGACGCCAGCGACGAGCAACGCTTGCGCGCTCGGTCAGCTCGACTGCGGTGGTCGCTGCGTGGATCCACAAACCGATCAAGGCAACTGCGGTGGCTGTGGCGTGGCCTGTGCAGCGGGCACGCTGTGCCAAGCGGGGCAGTGCCAGGCGCTGTGCGCCACGGGTCAGCTCGACTGCGGCGGCGTCTGCACCACGGTGCAGAGCGATCTCGCGAGCTGCGGCGCCTGCGGCGTCGCGTGTGCGCCAGGGCAGTACTGCAGCGCTGGGGCCTGCGCCGCGACCTGCGCCCTCCAGCTCTGCGACGGCCCGTCGGGTCTCGAGTGTGCCGACATTCAGAACAATCCCGACCACTGCGGCGGCTGCGGCGCGGCTTGCGCTGCAGGGCAATCCTGCGTGGGCGGCTTCTGCCAGCTCGTGTGTCCGAGCGACCGCGTGGCCTGCGGCGGCGAATGCGTGCTGACGCAGGCCGACGCACGGCACTGCGGCAGCTGTGGCAACGCCTGCGCGCCCGGCGTGCCCTGCGTGGGCGGCGGTTGCGGCTGCGCGCCCGGCCAGCTCTTGTGTGCGGGCAGCTGTCTGGACGGACTGTCGGATCCGGCCAACTGCGGCGTCTGCGGAAAAGCCTGCACGGCAGAGGAGCTCTGCGAGCAGGGCGTGTGCAAGCCGAAGAGCAGCGGCTGCTCGCCGGGCTTGAGCCCGTGCGGCGGCGGCTGCGTCGACACCACCACCAACAACACGCACTGCGGTACCTGCGACAACCCGTGCACGGCGGGCCGGAGCTGCGAAGCTGGCCTGTGCCAGTGTCCGAGCGGACAGAAGTTCTGCGGCGGTGCCTGCGTCGACACCGCGGTGAGCGAGGAGCACTGCGGTGACTGTGACGTCGCGTGTGACGCCGCGCGGAGCTGCATCGGCGGCATGTGCGAGTGCGAGGGAGAGCTCGCGTTCTGCAGCGCTGCCTGCGTGGACACGCAGAGCAGCAACGAGCATTGCGGCGAGTGTGGTGAGCAGTGCAGCGGCGGCCAGAGCTGCGCGGCGGGCGCGTGCGAGTGTCCGGACGGCCTGAGCTTCTGCGGCGAAAATTGCGTCGATACGGCGGCCACCGACGCTCACTGCGGCGGCTGTGACAAGCCGTGCGCGCTCGGCAAGACCTGCGTCGGCGGGACCTGCACCGGTGGCGGCGGCACTGGCGAGGACGGTTGCTCCGGGCTCGGCAAGAACGTGACCATCAGCCAGGTCGCCGTCTATCAGTCGGTGAAGATCCCGGTCATGGACGCCGGTTCGACGATCGCGCCGGACGACCGCAACGCCGACGTCGTGGCTGGACGCGAGACGATGTTCCGCGTGTTCGTCAGCATCGGCGGGGGCTGGGTGAACCGCGAGCTCTCCGCGCGGCTGGTGCTGATGCACGGCGAGACGCCGGTGAGCTATTACCAGAAGAAGACGATCAGCAAGAGCTCGACGGACTCGGACACGGCCAGCACCTTCCAGCTATTCGTACCCAAGGCCGAGATCACCAGCGACACGGACTTCTACGTCGAGCTGGTGGAGTGCGGTCAGACCGGCACCGGCAGCCTGGTCAGCCCGCGTTACCCGGCGGGAGACGCCGAGGCCGTGCTGGGTGCGCGGGTGACCGGTGGGCTCAAGGTGACCGTGATCCCGATCACCTCCAATTCTCGGACGCCCAGCACTTCGGCGGCCACGCTCGACGTCTACCGGGCTTACCTCTCGGCCATGTTCCCGATCGATGCGATCGAGATGACGGTAGGCGGCGGGCTCACCACCAATTACCCGATCGACTGGGGCGGCGCGCTCGACCAGGTGCGCAACAAGCGCGCCAGCGACGGTCCGGCTGACGACGTCTACTATTACGGCCTGGTTGCTCCACAGGCGAGCTTCAACGAGTTCTGTAATCAATCGTGCACGACGGGCATCGGCTACGTCGCGCCTGCCAGTGAAGAAGACCAGCGCGCCGCGCTCGGCATCGGCTTCGGTGATCAGGTCTCGGCCTCGACCATGGCTCACGAGCTCGGCCACAACCATGGCCGCAACCACGCGCCCTGCGGCGGGCCCTCCGGTGTGGACGGCAGCTATCCTTACTCGGGCGCGTCGATCGGCGTGTGGGGTTACGACCCGCGCGAGAAGGTGCTGATCAACCCCAGCAACGGCACCGACATCATGGGCTACTGCAGCAACAAGTGGATCAGCGACTACACGTACAACGGGCTCGCCAACCGCGTGGCCAGCGTGAACGGCAACGCCGACGTTTGGGTCGCGCCCGAACGTTTCGGTACGTGGCGCGTGCTCTTGCTCGACGACAAGGGGCCGCGCTGGGGCTTTCCGATCGACAAGCCAGTGCCGGCGACGGGCCAGGCCGAGCTGGCGGAGGTGCTCGACGCCACCGGCGCCGTGCTCGACCAGATCGAGGTCTATCGCACCGACATCGGTGACCTCGGCGGCGCCATGGTCAAGGTGCCCGAGCCGCAGCCGGATTGGCACGCCGTGCGGGTCCCGGGCTGGCCGGCGCTGGCCTTCTCGGCACCCCTCGGGGTACCCCAGCCCTGAACGGCAGGGATTTTCACGAACAAGGACGGGGATCTACCGGCGGCCGCCTCGGGATCAGCGTCGGCGTAAAAATCGTCCGACCACCGCTCACCGGGGGGGCCAAGGGCGACTAAACTAGTCGGGCACGCCAGTCGTGCCCGAAAGCGGCGATGAATCCCTCCCTCCTCCAGTCGGCAGCGCTCGAGCCCTCGGCGCTCGAGCTCGCCCGGGAAGAGGATCGCCCGTCTGGAGTTCGTGAGCGCGAACGGGAGGACGTGCACCCTGCCGACCTGCTGGCGCTGCTCTACCGCCAGATGCGCTCGCTCGCCGGCCCGCGCCAGGATCTGGACGACCTGGTGCAGCAGGCCGCGGAGCGTGCGCTGCGCGCGCTCGATCGCTTCGAGGGGCGCTGCGCCCTGTCCACGTTCACCTACGGCATCGTCTATCGCACCATGCTCGATCACGACCGCTGGTTCCGGCGCTTTCGCCGGCGCTTCGCCATCGATCAGCGTGACGACTCGCCGGAGCCGAGCTCGCCGCGCTGTTCCGAGATGGACATGGTCGAGCTCGAACGCGCGCGCCGGCTGTACCAGGCGCTCGACAACCTTCCGGCGGCCAAGCGCGCCGTCCTGATCCTGCACGACCTCGAGGGCATCGACGTGGCCGACGTCTCCAACATCGTGGGCGCGAACGAGCGAACGGTGCGCTCGCGCGTGCGCGATGCACGCAAGAAGCTCGCGGAGCTGCTCAAAGCCGATCCGCTGTTCGACCCGGGGGTCCCATGATGACCGAGATGGACGCCCTGCGCTTGCGCGTGGCCGCGCGCGCCTATCGCGCGACGAGGCCCGCCGAAGCCGAGGTCGAGCATGGTGTGCGGCGCGCGCTGTCGGCCATGCGCCGCTCACAGATCCGCCGCCGCGCGAGCCTGGCGCCGGCGATCATCGTCGCGATCCTGGCCTTCGGTACGCTGGCCTACGCCAACCCGAACCACATCCGGAGCTGGGTAGCGACGATGCTGCTCTCCACGCGTGAGAGCGTCCGTCGCGAGGTGGGCGCGCAGCTCTACGCGGTGAAAGCCGCTCGGCCGCCCGTCGAGCCCGCCGTCGCGGCGGCGCCGCCCACCGAGTCGACCCCGGAGAACAGCCCGCAGGCGGCCGCCGCTCCCGCAACGGAACCTGCGCCTGCCTCCGAGCCGATGCGGGTCGTGCGTCCGGCGAGCAGCAAGTCGCAGGCGCAGTCGCAGACGACCAGCTCCACTCAGCGCGCTACCTGGGCCGAGGTCAATAGCGCGCTCGCCGGTCAGGACACGCCGCGCGCTCTCTCCGCGCTCGGCGATCTGTCGCGGCACGGCGACTCCGCCACGCGCGCCAAGGCGCAGCTCGGCGTCGCGCAGCTGCTCTGGTCGCGCGGCGATCGCGGCACCGCCTGCAGCATCGCCAAGACGTTGATCCAGCAGAAGAGCACCCCCGCCCGCGTGCAAGAGCGCGCTCGTGCACTGGTCCAGGGCTGCAAGCCATGAGCTCACGGCGGCGGCAGGGGCAAGGTGGACACGCGCTAGCTCTCCGCTCAGGGCGCGCAGCGCGCGTCGGTGGGTGCGTCCGCGCACGTCGCTCCACCGACTTGCGCCGGGGCGAACGCGCTGCCGTTCTTGATGCAGTACGAACCGGCGAGCTCGCGGTTCTCGAAGCCGACCTCGGGCGCGAGCTTCTGGCATTCGAAGCCCGACGGGCACTCGCAGTAGCGGCCGTCGGGATCCGGACCGTCGCAGCGGCACGAGCAGTAGACGCTGCGTTCCGCGCTGCGATCGAGATCCCAGGCCGGAACCTCGCCCTCGATGCGCTCGGCGCCGTCGGGCGTGGTGCACACACGCTCCGGATCGTCGCTGCTCGCCTGTCCGAGCGGGCAGCTGACGCGTCCTTGAAAGTGATTGACCAGACAGAGCCGCGTCGCGCACTGCAACGAGCGGCTCTCGAGATAGACCTCGCGCACCGAGAAGGGTGCGAAGTTCAGCGAGTACTCGGCGTCGGGAGTGCATGGGTCACCGACGTTGCCCGAGTCGCAGCCGACTGACAGCAAGCCGGCGGGTAGAGAACAGATCAGTAGTGTAGCCACCGAGCGCGTGAGCGCGCGGTGAGCACGGGAGTGTTGCGCCATCGTTTGCCTATGAAGTTCGTCGTTCGAACGCGGCCGGGTGAGCGTTCGAATTAGCAGTGCCATTATCAAAGTGACAGGAGTGTCGAGATGCGACTGAACGCACGTCTTGGGACATCGGGATTGATCTGCTCGCTGATGGCGAGCGCGCTGGCTGGTGCCTGCGGGGGAAGCCCCGCGCCGGAGCGCAGCTCCGCGATAGGTGACGCGGGAAGTACGAGCGACAGCGGTAGCGGCGGCGCCGGTGCCAGCAACCCCAATCCAGGAGCGGCGGGCACGATCGTGTTCGGCGGGACGGGTGGCAGCGCCGGCAGCGGCGGAACCACGGCGCTGCCCGAGCTCGTGATCGAGCTCGACGCCCCGGAGATCACCGTGAGCGGCGAGCCGACGTCCATCGACCTCGTGGTGAAATACGCCGATGGCTCCACGCCGAACGGCGTCGTCTGGACCGTGGACGACACGGCGATCGGCTCGGTCGATCAAGACGGCGTCTTCACGGCCAACGGCTGGGTCGCCGGCACCGTCACCGTCACCGTCGAGGTCGGCGGGCAGTCGAGCTCCGTGGCGATCAAGGTCGTGGTCGACATCACGGAGAATCCCGGCGCCGTCAGCGACGCGACGCAGGACGAGCTCGCGGGCGGAGGCAGCGCCGACGCCGACTTCCGCTTCCTCTACCCCTACGACGAGACGGTGTTTCCCCGCGGTCTGAGCGCGCCCGTGCTCCAGCTTGCCGGCGTCGCCGCCGACGCGACCATGGTCGTGCTCGAGGTCGGTGATTTCAAGTACACGGCGCTGCTGTCCGGCTCCACTCCGCCTCGCGTCACGCTGCCCGAAGAAGCCTGGAAGGGCGCGACGCTGAGCACCACGGCCGCGGACTGGCTGACGGTCTCGGTCACCAAGATCTCGGGTAGCGACGTGACGGGTCCGGTCAGCCAGCGCTAT
This sequence comes from Polyangiaceae bacterium, assembly GCA_035539475.1. Classification (GTDB taxonomy): domain Bacteria; phylum Myxococcota_A; class Polyangia; order Polyangiales; family Polyangiaceae; genus PMG-095. The sequence continues at coordinate 1,536 of DATLIL010001297.1, read as the reverse complement.
CGCGTCGCGCAAGGCAGCCTCAAGGGCATCGTCTACTACAACACTTACGCCTCGCCGCTGGCCGGCAACGAAGGTGCGGTCATGCGCGTCAAACCCGGCAAGGACGCCGAGGTGCTGCAGGCCGGTTGCACCGTCTGTCACTCGGTGAGCTCGCAGGGCAACGTGCTCGTCAGCGGCGTGGCCTGGAGCGGCGGCAATCCGACCGACAGCGCCTCGTACACACTCTCCGCCGACGGCATGGCCACCGAGCTCGATCTCGACGAAGACGGCCGCAAGTACTCCTTCGGCGGGCTCACCCCCGACGGTAGCCTGATGATGGTCAGCGCCGTCGCGAATGGTCCCAAGCCGCGCGGCCTCAGCAACGACTACGCGTCCCGTCTGATCGACCCCGCCACGGGCCTGGACGTGGCCAGCACGGGTTTCTCCTACCAAAACGCGCTGACGCCCGCCTTCTCGCACGACGGCAAGCTGATCGCCTTCAGCCAGGGCGGCGACGCCGGCGCCCACCTGCTCACGCTGATGAGCTTCGACCAGGCCAAGCTCGAGTTCACGGCCGCGCGCGACGTCGTCGACATCGACTCGAAGGTCGTTGCCTGGCCGAGCTTCTTGCCGGACGGCGCCGCCATCGTCTACCACGAGGGTGACGGCTTCGACACCGGTGGCCACGGCGACGAGCGCCGCGCCAACTTGCGACTCGTCGACCTCGCCGACGGCGACAGCAAGAAGAACCTGGACCGCCTGAACGGCACGCTCGACAGCGGCGAGTTCTACCTGCCGTACGGCGAGGCCGAAGAGAAGGACCTCAACTACGAGCCCACCGTGCTGCCCGTGCCCGTCGGCGGCTTCTACTGGGTGCTCTTCACCAGTCGGCGCACCTACGGCAACACGCTCTCACCGGGCGGTACCAACGGCGGCGAAGACGCCTGGAACGGCACCGTGACCGCCGCCAACGGCGAGGCCATCAGTTTCCGCAAGAAGATCTGGGTCGCTGCCATCGACCTCGACTACTCCGGCAAGGTCGACCCCAGCCATCCCGCATTTTACCTGCCCGGTCAGGAGCTCGACGCTGGCAACATGCGCGCCTTCGCCGCGCTCGAGCCCTGCAAACCCGACGGCCAGAGCTGCGAATCCGGCGCCGAGTGCTGCGGCGGCTTCTGCCGCGAAACCGGCAAGGACAGCGCGGGCAACCCGATCCTCGAGTGCGTGCCGCCGCCCGTCAACGAGTGCTCTCAAGTCGACGAGTCGTGCGAAACCGCCGCCGACTGCTGCAGCTCCACTTACCTCTGCATCAACGGACGCTGCGCGCAGCCGGCCGAGCCGCCGCCGAAGTAGTTCGCAGGGCCAGTACTCGCCATGGCAGCCTTCGTGTAGGCTGCTTGCTCGATGTGGCGCAGATTTCGGGTATGGTTCTGCTGCTGGGTGGCGCTGCTGCTCATTGCCTCGGCGGGAGTGGTGCGCGCAGCCCCGCCAGATGCGCTGCGCGTGGAGATCGGGCCCGTGCCGGACTGGGTGTTGCCTGCCGTCGAAGTCGAGCAG
>DATLIL010001296.1:0-4273 GCA_035539475.1 Polyangiaceae bacterium | reverse complement strand
AAGGATCTCGGAGCATTGCGGCAACCTGCACGAGCCGCCGCAACCTTTCTCGACCGCTGCCGACATCCCCGACGTGAGCAAGAATCGCGAACGACGTGGAGGCAGCGGTGACCCGGTGATGCTTGGCACATGTCACCTCATGGGCGATGTTCCGAGGAGCGGTGAAGGCATGTTCTGGGTAAAGGAGTCGCCGTCATCTGCAGCGAGTCGCCCCGGCCGGTGCGGGAGGGCGCAGCGGGTATGAGCCAGGATCGAGACCACCGAGGCCGAGGGAGCTCAGCGACGGTAGCCGCGCCGGCGGCTGGCAGCCCCGGCAAGCGCACACGCACGGCGCGCCTCGTCAGTGGCCCGCCTGCGTCCTTCCCAGCGGCGAGGGAGGGCAAGCGGAGTGGGCCTGTCCCGGTGGCGCTCACCAATGTCACCCCTGACGCCGTCCGCGTGGCGCGAGCCATCGAAGAGCAGGCCTCGGGGCGCGGCGAGTTCAAGCTCGACGGTCTTCCGGAGGTTGGCCCCTGGCAGACGACGACGGTCGGGATCACGGTCACCCCGACCGGGAATGGCGTCCGGCAGGCGCGGTTCCGTCTTCTAGACGACGAAGGCGAAGACGCCGGCGAGGTAGCCGCAGTCGCCATGGCTCCTGCCCAGGCTCACGAAGGGTCCGACGACCCCGCAAGCTGCGGCGCTAGCTTCGTCGACTCGCTCGTATCGACGCCGATCGAGGCGGCGCCAGACCTGGAAGGCACCTTGCTCTCCTTGGTCGGGGCCGGCCGGCCCTATGGCATCGCCGGGGTAGCCGGCAGCCATGGGCCTTACGACGCGAAGGCGTCGATGACGACGGAGTGGGCGGTCCGCTCCCCACACGCGTTCGATGGGACGAAGCTACACTTGCTCGTCGACAAGGCAGCGCTTGCGCCAGCAGTTCGTGCCTACTCATCCAGGCTGATCGGCCCCGGGCGCGCCGGCCCCTATCAACTCGTTCCATGGGTCGACGAGTTCGACGCGCTCGTCTACTTCCTCGCCGTCCACGATGAGCGGAAGCAAGGCGAGTGGGTGATCGGCCCAGAACAAGTCGACGACTTCGTGAGCTCCGTCGAGCTGTACGTCGGCGTCGCGAACCGAGCGTTGCCCGGCAGCCCGAACGTCCCGGACACACAGCGCGCGGGTGCGACCGACACGTCCAACCCGATCTCGGTGGTCGAGAAGGCTGCGTTTGGGCAAGCGCCGTGGCAGCAGTTCGACGGGCTCGATGCCAAAGATCGTTTGCTCGATGGCATGGACGCCAGCAACGGAGGCAGCGCGCTTCTGCTCGGCCTGCGCAACTCCACCATCCGTATCGAGGAGTACATCAAGCCGGCGAAGGAGATGGCGACGCAGCTCGCCCACGATGTTCAGGATGGCAAGCTCCACCACCTCGACGCGCGCAGGCAGGCTGTCACCGGGAGGAACGAGCTTCTGCAGCGCACCCGGGCGAGGATCTCCCCGTCGGCACGAGCCGCTTCTCGGAGGATGAAGGAGGAGGGCCCGTCTCTCGAAAAGATGACGGCGAAGAAGACCAAGGACCTCCTCGCCCAGTACCGCGGCTACGTCGACGGCACCATGGCGAGCCAACTCAAGCCCGACGAGCTCGCTCGGCTTCGCGCCCGGCTCGATGCGGACACGGAGCTGTGGGCGAAGCACGCCGCCGCGATGGAAGCGGCCGGTGCGGTAAGCGAGCGCGAGCGCTTCGCGGCGGCGCTCACCGAGCTCGGCGAAAGCCCGGAGGTCTCACGCGAGATCATCAAGAGTGCCGGCAAGACGAATACGTGGGTGTCACGCGGCGCTCGGTACGCCCGCGGAGCCTCCGCCGTCGGCGCCGCGGTCGGGCTTGTCGATTTCGCGTTCGATGTCGTGGACGAGATCGAAGCGCGGCAGTGGCACGCCTTGGCCGGCGAGCTCGGCGGGTTCGCTGGTGGCGTTGTCGGCGGCGAGCTGGGCGCCATGGGCGCGGTGTTCCTGGCCTCGTTGATCCCCGGGGCTGGCGGCGCACTGATCCTGTTCGTATCCCTGATCGGTGGAATGGTCGGCAGCGCCGCCGGAGCTCACGGTGCCCGCCTCGGCACGCTCGCGCTCGTCGATGCTCTCGAGCAGGGGGCCATGGGAGCCGGCATAGCTCCGGCCACGGGGATGAGCCACTATGGAGGCATGGCCGGCCGCTACAGCATGTCCCGGGCGCACGGAACCGCCGTCGCCAAGCAGGCGGCCGACGCGATATACGCCATGGACGAGGAGCTTCGAAAGATCTCGGCCTCGATTCCCCACGCCCGCCACCGCGCGGAGCTCGAGATGATGCAGCGGGCGCGCCTCAACACGCTGGAGCGTCGTCAACAACTGGAAGAACTGCTCACGGCGATCAGGCTCGGCGCTTTCGATGACGATCGCAACTCGTCGGAGATGGCCGCCCCCGAACCGGCGGATGTGCCCGAGACTCCGCCCCTTCCGGCCTGCGACCCGATCGACGACGACTGCGACGTGAGGTTCGACTGATGCGCCTATCGTTCGAACCAAGTGCCATCGAGCGGACGTATCGACTCGGGCCCCGGGCGGGCACACCCCTCGGGATCCTGGCCTTCTTCGGGACAGGAGCGCTGCTGGCCTTCCACGCCGGCTACGGAGGCATGGCCTTGTTCAGCGCACTGTTCTGGGCGCCGGCCCTGGCCGTGCTCCTGCTCGGTCTACTCTCGCGAAAGTCGATCGATGTCACGGCGCGACACATCCTCTTGCCTCGCTGGTTCTGGGGCGCGAAGCGCGTGCTCGCGTTCGAGGATGTCGCGGAGATGGACAATCGGGATCAGATCCTGGACCTGTTGGACAAACACGGGCGTAGGTATCGCGTCAGCGCCGACTGGATGCCCAGCCCGGCCGCCTATGCCGAGCTCGTCGCGCTCATCGAGGAGCGAACCAGGACGGCCCGTCGGGTCGAAGCCATCCGGTGAGCGCCGTCGAGATGGCCCAACTGCCCCGACGCAAGAGTGAGCGAGTTTCGACAGCACTGGCGTCCATCGAGCTCGCTGTGAGAAACAACTTCCGTCTTTTGTTCTCGGCATGACCGACCGCTCCACGACTCTGTAGTGATCCCGGCGAGTCTAGAGCCGGTTGCTCATAGATTAGGAGACATCGATGATAGGAGCCAACCTTGTCAGGATTGTAGTGGCGCTGTTCGTCATTGGCGAGACCGCGGCTTGCAAGTTTCCCTTTCCGGCGGATGTCATGGAGGATCCGGACGCGAGCACCTCCGCGGAAGCTGCGTTACGCACTGTGACCGTGAACGTGGATCCTCAGGTCGGGAGCGGCATTGTCACCGCTTCAACGATTGGTATCGACTGTGGCTCATCGTGCACGGCCGAGGTCGCCGAAGGCACCCGGATCGCCTTCATGGCATCGCCCGCGGAAGGAGCGGCGTTCGTCGGTTGGCGTGAGGACGCGCAGGCTTGTGGTACGTCTATCACCTGTGAGCTCGCCGTGGCGCAGCGCCCGCTGATGGTGGGGGCACGGTTCGCGCCGACGGGGACCGCAGCGTGGATCGCGCAACTCGGCGGTTCTTCGATTGACGAGATGACGCACGTCGCGGCGGATGGCGCTGGAAATGTGGTCGTCGCGGGTCATTTCCGCGGCGGGATCACCTTCGAAGAAACGAACTATCAGGAGTCAGGAATGCTCCTCGCGAAGATCGCGCCCTCAGGAGACGTGATCTGGCACAGAGTTCTCCCAGGGCTGATACTGCCGGATGCCGCTTTGGCGGGGCTGGCCATTCATCGGCCAACTGGTGACATTATCCTATTCGGGTCGTTCACCTCGACGGTTGATCTTGGCGGTCCGAATCCGCTCCAGTTGCCAGCTGGCGATGTGCGAGACGCATATGTTGCACGGTTAGGGCCTGAGGGTACCTGGAAGTGGCAGCGCCACATCAAGGCGAGTGACGACGAAGAACATGTCCTGGGTGGTGTGGCGGTCGATGGCGCCGGCGAGGTGTATGTCACCGGTGCCTTCACCACGTCGATGGATCTGGGTGATGGTGCCATTTCAAGCGCCAGTCAGGAGGTGTTTGTCGCCAGACTGTCGAGTGAATCAGGCCTCGTCGTGTGGAAAAAGAAGGGGCTCTCCTCCAGGTTTAGTGGGTGGGAGTCGGCCGTCGCGTGACGGGTTGGAGGTCAATGCCTGAGCAGCAGAGCTTCAGGAGGGCGATCAGGGAGGAGGCGCTGTGCAGGCCGTAGGAACGGCGCGTGATGGTGCGGGC
>DATLIL010001295.1:0-15478 GCA_035539475.1 Polyangiaceae bacterium | reverse complement strand
GGGTCGTTGCGCCAGGCTTCTCCTTCCACCCACTCGTCGAGATCGAAGTCCGCGCCGTCCGTGCTCAGCATCTCTGCGATGCGCATCGTGCCCGCGAGCCGCCCGCTCGAATCCAGGTACAGACCGATCGGCTCGCGCCGTCCGACCGACAGCGCCCTCGTCTGCCTCGCGAAGGGCACCAAGAGCTCTTTCGGCAAACCCCAGTCCCCGAAGGCGCCGAACTCGGTGAGCGCGGTGACCTCCAGGAACGCGACCTCGTCGAGCTCGAGCTTCGGCTCGCGCGTCGTGGCGACCGGGCGATCCTCCGAGTCGAGGTAAACGAAGACGCTGAGCACGTCGCCAGGCTTCGTCCGCGCCGGGACTTCGCTCCCCGGCAGCAGGATGCTTTCGCCACCCAGGCCGAGGTACGCGCCGGGGCCGAGCATGCGCTCCACGCGAAGCTCGCAAAAGTGACCCAGGACCTCGGCGATACTTCGGGGCGTGCGGGGCATTCTTCAGCCCTAGCGTATAGCTTGCCGCTGTACACGCCAGACCGTATGAGGTTGGACCCGTGAATTTCGATCCCGCGAGCCGTTCCAAGCTGACCGCGCGTGACCACGGGCGCTTCGCGGGGGAGACCCTCTTCGCGCGCGTCGCGCGCGTGGTGTGCGACGCGGAATGCCTGCCGCGCAAGGAGCTGTACGAGGCCTGGGAAGTGGCGCGCCGGGCGCGGCGCAAATTTCGGGGCGGCCGGGTGCTGGATCTCGCCTGCGGCCACGCGCTCGTCGCCCACCTCATGCTCGTGCTCGACGATTCGTCGCCAGCGGCGCTGGGCGTCGACACGCGGCTGCCCAGCAGCGCCGCCAAGCTCAGCCAGCACCTCGTCCAGCAATGGCCGCGCCTTGCGGGTCGTGTTCAGCTGGTGGAGAGCTCCATCGACGCAGTGGAGTGCGGGGCCAGCGACGTCGTCGTTTCTTGCCACGCCTGCGGCAACCTCACCGACCAGGTACTGCAAAAGGCGATGCGGGCGTCAGCTCGGGTGGTCGTGCTGCCGTGCTGCCACGAAAAGGCCCAGGCGGCGGAAGGTGGACTCGGCGGCTGGCTCGACTCCGCGCTCGCCATCGACGTCACGCGCGCAGCGACGCTGCGCAGCCACGGCTACACGGTCCACACTCAGCAAATCCCTTCCGCCATCACCCCCAAGAATCGCCTACTCCTGGCGGAGCCGGCTCACGATCAGCTTGGGGGTTCGCTCGCCAGACGAGGCCGCTGAGCGCCGCGGCTTGCAGGCGCTCAGCGCTCGCCGGGCGGTCAGTAGCAAACGGAGATCCCGTCCCAGAGGTTGTTGCTCTCGTTCCTTTCGCTGACCTGGGCGGCCGAGTCGGCCTTCACGCGAAAGTAGTACTTGGTCTGCGGCACGGTGGCGGCCACGTTGATGGTGGTGATGCCGGACTTGGCCAGCGAAGCGGCCTGGACCGTGGACGTCTTGAGGACGTCGCCCTTGCAGCTCAGCATCTCGAACTTCACGGTGGACTGACCGGCGCCGATGAAGGCGTCCAGGTTGCCGATCTCGACCGCGACCGCGCTGTTGCTGTTGACCCAGCTCACCTTCCTGACGGTGAGATCGGGCTTCGGCTGGAAGCTCGCGTTGCAGGTGTAGACGTTGCCCGCCTTCATGCCCTGCGCCTTGACCGAGGCGCCCGGCGCGAGATCGGAGGCCAGCGTCACGCTGCCCTTGTCACCGTCGTTCGCTGACCAGTTCAACACAGAACCCTTGGGGACTGCATAGCTGGTCGTGTTCTTCAGGCTCGGCGTCTTGGCCACGTCCTGCGAGCTGCCCGGATTGGAACAACCGACGAAGACCGTGCTCAGCTGCGTGATGGGGATCACCTGAATCTGCGCCTCCGCTTCGGGAGCGGGCAGAGCGATCGTCGAGAGCAAACCAAGAGCCATTGCAAAACCAGCGGTGCGTTTCATTGTGTTCATCTCCTCAGTGGGTGCTGGGCCCTACTGCAGGAGTCGGGCCAACGCCCTCGACCGCATTTTCTGCCGATTTCCTGCTGCCTGCCCTCACTCGCCCGGGTGCACGCACAGGCCGCGCACAGTGCGCGAACAGTATGGCTCACGGCTCGAGATCGAACGTCACGTTGTCGTAGGTCACAGCCAGAGCTGGCCCGATTCCGGGACCGCTGAGCCCGAGCGAGAGCACGATCGGACCCATTTCCTGGGCTGCGGTTTCCTCGTAGTCCCAGTGCACGGCGGTCTCCCCGTCGAACTCGAGCGTCATCGAACCGGTGGCGCCGCCCTCCTGCCAGTAGCCGCCAAAAACGACGCCGAAGTCGACGTGGACCCAGGTTTCTCGTGGGATGGCACCGCTTCCCCAGCTGTGCTTGCAGCCATACTGGTCTTGAAAGCAGAGCCCATCCTCGAGCTCGGCAGGATCCAGGAACAAGCTCATGAGCCCGGCCCCGTTGGAGAGGCGAAAAATCTCCGCCCGAGCAGGCGGAACCTCGTAAGGATCGGGCGGATCGTCAGGCTGTGCAGGGTCGACGAACATGTCGAAAGACAGCGTCGCGCCTTTGGCGCCCGCCGGAAAATTGGCAATCAGGCGTGCCTCCGCCTTCGTCTGACTGATCCGTCGCGGGATCGTGGACAGGAGGGCACGAGGCGCCGAGACGAACCGCGCAACACTGCTCTGCACCGTTCCGTCATTTTGCAGCTCCGCACCCGACCATGCTGCGTCGTAGGGCTCACCATCGAAGTCGGAGCAAAACAGGTGAGGCGGTTGCAGATCGCACCAGCTCGACTGAACGGGCTCAGCTGGCGCGCCGCCAGCCCCAGCGCTGCCGGCCTCGACGTTGGCACTGCCAGCCCCGCCGCCGTCAGCTCCGCCGCTGCCGGCGGCGACGATCGTGCCGCCCGCCGCTGGGCTTTCGTCTCCGGCGCTTCCACTCGAGCCTGACGAGCTCGCTGGCTGGCCTCCCGTCGCCGAGGGCGCCGCCTCGTCGCCCCTGGACTTGCCGCCGCAAGCCTCGATGGTCGCCAGCAGAAGCAGGGTGCTCACAGCGAGAGCGCGCATGGCGGCCCGAGTCTAACTTGGCCTCACTCGCGCGGCCGAGGGCCAGCGAACAAACCTGTCAGCAGTCAGGTGACGCGTCGAACGGTTCAACCGAAGAAGTGCCTATTGCTGCAAGCCGAGCGCGAGCCTGTCATGACAGAAACCAAGGAGCGTTCGTCATGGCTACGAGATTTCAGTTTTCAACCGGCAAATTCGCAGCCCTTGCGGCTCTGACCGTCGTCTTGCTGGCAGCTGGCCAGCGCACGGTCAACGCCGGGCCCGCACCCAGCAACGTGAACGTCGTGAACACTCCGGGTGTCAACGTCGTGAGCTTGCCCGCCGTCCACCTCGCGACCGCGGTGCCGTTTCAGGCGCAGGTGCTCGCGGAATTCGAGCCCGGAACGAATGGAGCTTCCGCCGGGATCGAGATCCCCGCGGGCAAGCGGCTCGAGGTCGAGAACGTCTCGGCGCTTGCCGCGCTCGACAACGACGTGGTGCTTCGATACGTAGCCGTGGTCACGCTCGACCAGGGTGGCGGGAGCGAAGCCGAACACTACCTCGTCATGAGTCCACAGGGCTCGATCCCGGGCATCGCGGACTACTTCTCCGCCAATCACCCGATGCGCGCGCATGCGATCGGCGCGCTGGCGGTGCGTGCCTTTCGCAGCACCGAGGCCGGCTACGGGCACGTGAGCCTCACGGTGACCGGGCACCTGGTGGACGCGAACTGAGGCGCCCCACTTTTACCAGGCCGATCACTCGATGCGCAGGTCGTCGATCAACGCTGGCGCGTCCTCGCAGAGTGCCAGGCCGCAGTCGTCGCTCTCCTCGTCCATCTCGAAGCTGACGATCACGTCCGAGCCGGAGTCCGAGAGCGGGATCTCGATCTCCTCCACCGCCTCCAGCTGGCCATCGAAACCGTTGAGGGTGGGCCAGGCAAGGCTCTGACCATCGATGGTGGTTCCGCCGACCACTCCCACCTTGACCTCGATGACCTGGAATTCGTCGACGTCTGCGAAGTCGTGAACGTCGCTGGACCACTGCGTCCGGGCGCTGAAGCGCAGGGTGTTGCCTGCGCCGCGGGCGAGGTGAAAGGTGACACGCTGCCCGTCGACGAGGAGTGAACGCGACCCGGCGATGGGAGCCACGGTGGTGGCGGCGTTGGACGTCTCGAAGCCATCTTGTGCCAGGATGCCCGGATCCGGCAGCGAGTGAAGCTCGCCGGGCGCCGGCAGGAGGTGACCCGCCAGGTCCTCTGCGGACGCTTCGGCCGTCCAGGTACCGTCGAAGCTCATGAGCGGCGGGATCTCGAAGGCCCAGAATGGCTCACTGCCACCGACGAGCTCGAGCGCGGATGTGCCCGCGAGCGTCACGGACGAACCCGCGGCCAGCGGTTCGCTGGCGTCAACGTTCACCGCGTCGAGCGGGTGCAAGGCATGCGCGGGCAGAGTGAGCGTGGGCGGCGTCGAATCAACGACCGCCGTCAACGTCAGTTCCATCGTACCGCTGCTGACTCCCTCGGCCCAGGGCGCGTTGTCCCACTCTCCCTGGCCAGTCGCGCTGAAGGCGTCCACCAGACCGTCTCCGTCGCCGTCGGTTGGAGTGACCGTCAGTTCGGACAGCAAGAGCCGCGTCTGGCAATCCTCCAGCGGCAGCTCCATCGCGAACGTCTTGGAGGACCAGTCGTCCACGACCTCGCCGCTCGCTCGGTAGCCCTCCTCTATGGGCTCGAGCTGCGTCGAGCTGAATCCCCACCTGGGGGCCAGGTTCAGGGTCCAGCCGGCGTCACCCTCGGATAGCCAGCCCGTGATGTCGAACGTCGAACAGTCGTCGACCGGAGACTCCAGGCCGTCGACCTCACCGTGCACCTCGAAGGCGCGCTCCGCGAGCTCAGCAAGAGTGAGCGCTGGCGGATTGCCACCGTCACCGCCGTTTCCAGCGTCGCCTCCGTTTCCAGCGTCGCCTCCGTTGCCTGCATCGCCGCCACTTCCTCCCCTCGCGGTTTGATTGCCGCCGCCACCCTTCGAATGGTCGTCGCTACCACCCGCACCGCCATCAACCCCATCACTTCCGGCCGGTGTGCTCGAGCAAGCGAGTGAGCAACACAGCAGACCGAGCGTGCCTACCCCTGAGAAAAGTCGCATGCGCGCAGGTTGAGCAAGAACGGTGCCGTCCGATCAGGCAAGCTTCGGCACAATTCGGCACACCGCGCATCACGCCAGGGTGATGTTGGCGGCAGGGTCAGCGGGGGACCGGCGTGAAGACTTCGCAGGGAAACGTGATGTCCAGGTCTTCTTCGCCGGCCTGGATCTGCTCGCAGGCCGTACCCACGAGCTCGACCTCGTCGGCTTGCTTAAGAATCCAGCCGTTCGCGTCGCCGTACACGAGCTCCACTCCGGCGAGCGTGACGGTACCCTCACCTGCATTCTCTTCTTCGACCTTGCCGTTGAGGGAGAAGACGCAGCTCCTCGGCACGTCTTCGATGATGGTGCTGAAGGCGAGCTTGAGAGCTTCCTGGCTCTCGGCCGTGTAGTAGGGAGCCGGGGTAGCGGCATCGGCGGGTAGACCGACGCCGATGTTGGCGACCCGCTGCATGTGTGAGGCGTCCGTATCGGTCGCGATGCTCACCGCAAACGTCTGAATCCCCTTGTCGAAGGCCTTGCCCACCTCCTTTTCGACTTCGAGTGTGGGCGTTCCGGGGCGATACGAGCAGTCACCGGGGACTCCGTCCGTGGCCAGCACCAGTATCTTCTGACCGCCGGTGAGGTCGCTGGTCGCCGCCACTGCCACGGTTGCGGCCACCGCGTCCGCCGTCGGCGTCCCGCCCGAGGGCCCGACCTTGTTGTAGCGCTGACGAATCGCGGTGTAGCTGTTGGTGGCCAGGGCGATCGACTCGAGATCGAGCGCGCACCCCGCTGGGCCCGAGCCGGACGTGTAGAAGACGGCGCCGAAGGCCACTCGGTCTTCGAAGTCACCGACGACGCCGCGATCCGTGGGATTCGCTGGGTCACCCACGACGACGGCTCCGAGCGCATCCCAGCGCGACGAGACATCGAGCAGCTCGCTCATGCTGCCCGACATATCGAGCAGCAGCCAAACCTGCGGCATGACGGCAACGAACTCCACCTGCCCTTCGATGCACTCTGGTGGGTCATCCGTATCCGTGGGATCGGTCTCGACTGGAGTGACCTTGATGTTGCTGTCGTCGATCGGTGTAGTATCGCCCTCGACACAGCGACCTTGCGGCGAGCACTCGCTGCTGGCGCAATCGCTAGCGACGATGCAATCGGCGGCGCAAATCCCCGCCGCACAGTGCAGACCCGCCGCGCAGCCCGTGTCGTCGCTGCAAGCAGCGCCACAGGCTTCGCCGAAGGCCTCTTCACACGGCGTCGGGGCGTTCCCGGCGTCAGCAACGGGGCTTGGTTGCCCCTCGCTAGGCGGAGATGCCTCGCATCCGATCACTGCCAGACCACCCACCCAACCCATCAAGGCAAGGGTCGCCACGAAACGACCCGAGGACGTCTTTCCCATTGGTACATGCTCCCACGCTGAGGCCATAGCGTGTCAGCTCCCGCGCCATTCGTCGAGTGGATATCCGGCGCGCTGCTTGCGAAACCAACGCGTTGTCACGTTCCGCTCAGACTCGTTGTTTCGAAGCGGACCTCATTGGGCGAAGCCCGCGCCGACAGTGAGCAGATTTTTGATTGGCGCGCCGTTCGGTGTCTCCAGGCACATTTTCTGTTCCGGGAGCCTGGCGAGGCCGAAGGCCTTGGGGTAAAGAGTGGCTGTCGGGGTTACGGCATGCGTTCGATTTGAAGACGGCGTCGACGACGTACGTCTCACGTTCTGGTGGTTTCCTTTCGTTGGATCGGTGGGCAGCGATGCAAAAGAATACGTTTGTCAGCAGGGCTCTGAAATCAGGTGGGCTGGCGCTTTTGGTCTTCGGAATGGCCGTGGCGTGCGAGGAAGAGAAATCTTCCCCACAAGTCGCTCCGGCAGATCCGAATACGAATACGGGTGATGACGCCGGCAACGATGGCCCGGATGCGGGTCCGGACGCCGAGCCACCGGACGAGGTCAGAAAAGGCGAACGCGGTTCCTCCTGCGATTCGACCAACGACTGCCAGGACGGGCTGTCCTGCATCGTGACCAACGACTGTCCCTACGGGGTCGCCTGCGCCAACAAGTCCTGCCAGCCCTCGAACTTCGAGATCATGGGCACGGGCAAGCAGTGCCACGTCACCGAGTGCACGGGCACGGCGGACTGTTGCGGCGACATGCCCCTGGAGGCGCCCGCCAAGTGCGAAAAACGCGAAAGCATCTGCAACACGCCGACCCTGCCCGGTTGCGTCTTTGCTTACTGCACTGAAGACGCGGAGTGCGGCACCGGTACGTGTGAGGGCTCTTGCTACTGGGATGACGAGAAATGCCTGACCACGACCGACTGCGCCCTGAACGAATGTGTTCCGGGCGCCGAGCCCGATACCGACACGTGCTCCCTCAGCCTGACGGATTGCGCGGTTTCGGGCGTTTGCTCGACGAACACCTGCTCGACTCCGATCTGTAACTGCGAAAATCCCGAGTACGATCCGCTCGACCCCATCTGCAGCGACGAGGACTGTGAGGGTATTTGCCCGTACGTCTGCGACCAGGAGCTCTGCACGGTCGACCTCGGCTGCGACCTGGACGCAGACTGCGCCCTGACGACACCCTTCTGCGACGCCGGCAAGTGCGTCGAGTGCCTCACCAGCGACGATTGTGAGGACGAGGAATGCATGAATGGCCGCTGCGGCCCCGAATGCGAGCAGGACACCCAGTGCTCGCTGTTCGAGACCTGCCAGTCCAACGCGTGCGTCTACGTCGGCTGCCAGTCCGATCGCGAGTGTGTTCTGAGCGCCGGCGGCGATGCCGCGAAGGACCCGCGCCTGGCCACGTGCAACATCGAAGACGGCATCGGGACCTGCGTGTTCCCCTGCGAAATCGACGCGCAGTGCGCCCCCACCGAGGTCTGTCTGGACGGTGTCTGCGAGTACATCGGCTGCGAGACCGACGGCGAGTGCAAGACCATCCTCGGGCTGCACAATCAACCCACGTCGTCCGACGACCGGCCCTGGACCACGACCGCAGTGTGCAGGGAAGACACGAGCCCCTGACGGTCCCATGAACCAGCAAAACAGGTTCATCGGCGCTGCGGCGGTCTTCGCCCTCGCCGTCTGTGCGCTCGGCAGCATCGCGAGCTGCGAACCCGCTGAGGATCCGCCGAGCGCGGCACCGGCGGCTCCAGCGAGTGACGGCGGCTCGCCCTCCATCCCCGACGCCGGACCTGGCGGCGCCGGGGGTGACAGCGGGAGCCCGCCGACGACCAGCAATCGCAGCAGGCGCGGCACTGCCTGCTCGGTGAAGAACGATTGCCCCGCGGAGTTCTCCTGCATTCGTGGCCTGTGCCAGCCGACGAGCTTCGAGCTCGAGCCCAGCACCAAGGAGTGTTTTCAGATCGATTGCGTCGAGACGGCTGATTGCTGCGGCGAGCTCTCCAGCGAGATCCCGGACAAGTGCAGGAGCCGGGCGGCCCAGTGTTCCGCGGTGCTCCCTGGCTGCGTGCCGGGAGAGTGCAAGCGCTCGAGCGACTGCGGCGGCGGCGGCGTCTGCACGGGACATTGCGTGGTCTCGGCGGGCGAGTGCGCGAGCAACCTCGATTGCCTGGCCAATAAATGCATCGAGGGCAAATGCAGCATCGATTTCACCCCCTGTGAGGCGGACATCGAGTGCACCGCCAACACCTGCATCGACGGCTCGTGCTCTTGTGACAACCCGTCCTTCGATCCGGCCGCAGCGGTGTGCAACGACGAGGAGTGCGACGGGCTATGCCAGTGGACCTGTGAAGAGTCGCGCTGTGTGCTGCCGAAGGACTGTCAGACCAGGGACGACTGCTTCGGGTCCACGCCGCTGTGCGTCGACGGAACGTGCGTGGAATGCACGACCAGCATCGACTGCTCCTTCGACAAGATCTGCCTGGAGGGCAAGTGCGAGACCCAATGCGAGAGTGATCTGCAGTGCGCCCTGTTCGAGGCTTGCCAGGCCGGTGAGTGCATCTACGTAGGCTGCCGCTCGGACCGAGAATGCCAGCTGATCCCCGAGGTACAGGCGCTGGGCCTGTCGGCCAACCTGGATACCAGGTTACTCCGCTGTCACACGGAAGACGGCGTCGGCCGCTGCCTCATTCCCTGTCAGACGGACGCGCAATGTCCGCCGACCGAGGTCTGTTCACACGGCCTGTGCGAGTACATCGGCTGCGAAACCTCGGCCGAATGCAAGACCATCGTCGGGCTCCACGATCAGGTCGCCTCCGACGAGCAACCGTGGATCCCGAAGGTGGAGTGTCGCTGAACGTCGCTTTCACGAAACATTCCTGCGCCGCGGCACTGATCATCGTTTGGACACAAAGCACCCACGCGGCGACCGAAATCATCGCCTACTTGTCACCGTGATGGGCCCACGCTAGGGCACCATCCAGTTCCGGCAGGCGGTGAATTTCATGCGCATTCAATTCGCGTTCAGGTCCCTGTGGTGTGTTCTCGCGTTGGCGTCATCCGTACACGCGAGCCACGGCTCGTTTCCCGTGTCGTCCGGGGTGTACCGGATCCCGATGATCGACGGGACCACGGTCACCGTCGGAAACGACCACCACGACCACGAGCCCGTGAACCGGATCGACATGAGCGCCGGCTCCGGCACGCCGGTGGTCGCCGCGGCGTCCGGCTGGATCCGTGCGATCGTCGACTTCCACGGCAACTCGCCGAACCCCGGCGATGGCCTCGCCGCCGATGGCGTCACTCCTCAGGACGATAGCCTCGAGCACAGCTGTCAGGACGGAAAGCCGGCAGTTGCGAACAGCGTGGTGGCCGGGCTGTGCCAGCAGCACAACAACTACGTCTGGATCGAGCACCCGAACGGCGAGTGGACGAAATACACCCACTTCGGCACGGGCACGGTCACCGAGCTCGGGTGGGCGGTCGGTGACTGGGTGAACGTGGGTGAGACGCTCGGCGAAGAAGGGGACGTGGGCCGCGCTTCCGGCCCGCATCTCCACTGGGAGGTCGGGCTGCCCGACGACCCGACCGACCCGACGCCGTTCGACACGCTCGGCGGCTTCTTGAATGGCAGCAACGTCGTCGGTCAGATCTGCGACATCCCCGACAACCTGTTCGTGTCTGGTGAAGATTACACGGCGAACCCCTGTGTACACGAGCCGCCAATTGCGGACGCGGGTGGGCCGTACGTGGTGGACGAGGGTTCGAACCTGGTGCTCGACGGCAGTGGCAGCTCGGACCCGGAAGGCCTGCCGCTCACGGTCCTGTGGTCGCCGCCGAACGGGCTCGACGATCCGAGCATCGCTCAACCGACGTTCTCCACCGTGGACGATGCGGTCGTGGCGTTGACCCTCTCGGTGTGGGACACGACCGAGGCCCTGGGAGACAGCGACGATACGACCGTCACCGTCCTCAATGTGCCACCGACCGTCTCGGCCGAGGCAGAGGCCATCGACGAGGCCGGTACCACCACGCTGACCGCGACAGTCTTCGACCCCGGCACCCTCGACACCCACACCGCAGTGGTGGATTGGGGCGACGGAACGTTCGAAGACGTGAGTGTCGACGAGCTCGCGTCCGGAATCTCGCACGTCTACGGCGACGACGGCAGCTACGCGGTCGCCGTCACCGTCACCGACGACGACGGCGGCGTCGGCGTGGATGACGTGTTCGTGGAGGTGTCGAACCTGGCCCCGGCTCTCCAACTCGACACGAGCGGAGCAGTGAGTTTCCCCGGCGGTGACTACCTCGTGACCGATCCCGGCGTCGCCATCCCGCTCTTCGCGCAGGGCAACGACGACGGCTCGGACGACCTCACGTTCAGCTGGAGCACCGGCGACGTCAGCACGTATTTCAACGACGGCGTCGGGCCCGACCCGTTTCCCAGCCCGTTCGGTACGTTCCCCTTCGCCGCGGCGGACGTGATCGACGCCGTCTACGACAACGTGGGAGTCGAGACGTTGTCGCTCGTGCTCACGGACGACGACGGCGGCGCGGACGGCGCGGCTGCTGGCGTGATCGTCGTGGGCACGGCCGACAGGGCCGAGAGCTCGGGCTGGTGGAAGCACCAGTACTCCGGGCGGGGGAAGCCGGGCATCGATCTAGCCCTCTCCGACGCCTACCTCGACATCGTGGACGCAGTATCGAGTGTGTTCTCGGAGGACACCGCGCTCGGCGGCGCCAGCGATGCCCACGCAGTACTGTCGCCCTTCGGCGGCGACAAGCGAGCGACGGCAAAGGCGGACCTGCTCGTCGCCTGGCTCGCCTTCGCGAGCGGCGCCGTCTCGTGGGACGCGACCATCACCGTCGGCGGCGCCGACCAGATGGCGTTCCTCGACCTGATGTTCGCCGCGGAAGCGACGATCCTCGACACGAACGCGACGCAAGCGGAGCTGCTCGAGGTTTCCCAGCTCCTGGCGAAGGTGCGCTGACGCTCACGCCAGAATCGCCGTCAGTTCTTCAGGCGTGTACTTGAAGGTGGCGTGGCGCGTGCCGATACCGGACTGGATGCCGTAGGGCTTGAGCAGCGTGTCGTAAAAATCGATGACGTTGGCTTGCTGGGAGAAGAAGCCCGCCTTGAAGTGACCGTGGCCGCCCGCCAGCGCGTGGAACACACCGCTGAGGCCGTGATCCAACCCGTACTCGGTGCCGATCACGACCAGGGTGTTGTCGAGCAGCGTCTTGCCGTTGGCCTCGAGGAACAGCGGGTCGTCGAACGCGGCGAGCGCTGCGGCGACACCGCTCATGCAAAAGTGCTGGTACTGGGCGATCTCCGGCAGGCGCTGGCGGTGAAATAGCTCGTTGTGAATCGAGTCGGTGGCCGTTTCGAGGTCGAAGTCGATGGTTCCGACCGCGGCGCCCGTGTACTTACCCTTGAACTGCAGATTGCCACCCTTGTCGGTGAGCAGCAGGCTTCCGAAGCGCGTCAGGTCGCAGCGCAGCGCCAGCGCAAACAGCTCGGCCTGCAGCCGAAAGACCTCGAGGTAGGTCGTGTGCTCCATCGGCGCGGAGTGCGGCTTGAACACTCCGGGAGGCTGCGGTGTGTCGGGCGTTTCTTGATCGTAGGGCAAGCCCGACGGATCGCTGACGGCGTCCGGGGGACTGCAGCCCGGCGTATCGGGCAACAGCTCGGCCTCGCTGGGCACCAGCCGCTTTTCGACGTTGCGAATGCCGTCGAGATGGATCTTGAGCTTGGCCTTGGATTCGGCGCCCAGGTACGAGCGATCGCCGATCGCGAAGCGGTACTCCTCGAGCACCGTGTCGAGGATGCTGCGCTTCACACGAGCGGTACGGGCGTCCACATCGGCGCCCGGCGTGACCTCGCCGAAGAGCCGCGCGAACAGCCGCGACGGACGGCGATCCGGTGCGGGTCCGGGGCTGCCGTCGTAGTTCCAGTGGCACACGTAGCGCGAGGGCGCGCCGTAGGTGAACCAGAGCCCGGCTGATAGCGAGGAGAGTCGCGTCGGTGCGCCCATGGGGTGCAGCTCGCCCAGCATCAGCTGCTCCAGAGACGGGCCGGCCGCGGTGTACTCGTTCTTCTGCGGCTCCCCGACGAACAGGACGTCGCCGGTCTTGAAGTGCGTTGTTCCGCTGCCGTAGGTGTGCGCCTGACTCATGTCGAGCCCGGACAGGCAAGCCAGCTTGCTCGCGAACGGCTGCAGCGGCTGAAGGGGGCCGTCGAAGCCGAGCTCCGCCAGTTCAGCGGGGATGCCGAGCCCGAACGAGAGCGTGACGAGTCTGCTCGGGATCTCCTCGCCGGCCGCGCGCGCCTTGCGCACGGTCATCTCTTCGAGGAACGGGAGCCCAATGGCGACCGTGCCGGCGCCACGCAGAAAGGTGCGGCGATGGATGGACCTTCTCATGGGTCCTCCGGCGCGGGGCCGGACGACGCCAGCGCCCGGAATAGCTCGCTGGTCGTCACCGCCTCCACCATGGCCGGCAAGGTCCCACCCGAGCGCGCCTGAGCCTCGTGCACCGGCTGCGCGAAGGTCTTCTCCACGGCCGAGCTGGCTCGCCCCGTCGAGAACGCGATGAAGTGCTCGGCCATGCAGGCCTGAACGGTTTCCGATTCAGCCATCAGCTTCATCAGCTCGGCCATGTCCGCGTAGTGCGGCTGAGCCGATTCATCGAGGCTCAAGTCATCGGTCATCCAGCCGTCGATGGGCAGCGGACGGCCCTGCGCATCGACCTCACCGACGTAGCGTCCCGCGGCGTCGAAGCGATCGAACCCGTAGGCCAGCGGCTCGAACTGGGAGTGGCACCCCCAACAGGTCGGATTGTTACTGCCGCCCTCCTCGACGGGCAGCGCCATCGTGCGGCGCTGTTCGGAGCGTTGCCGCTCGGTGAGATCGGCGAACATCGTATTGAAGTCGGCGGTGGTGGACTCGAGACCGTCTGGTAGCTGAGCAGGTTGCCGGCACATCAGCTTGACCATCAGCGTGATCCCGCGGTGGACGATCTTGCCGACGTCCACGTCTCCCATCCCAGCCACGAAGCCCGGGTGTGTGAGCCATCCCACGCGCTGGGGCGACGCCGAGAGATCGTAGCTCTGAAGTCCGTCGCCGATCGGCGTCAGGCCGATCAGCGTGGCGACGCTCGGGTCCAGGCGCATGGTCGTGGTCGTGAAGAGACCCCGAATCTGGCCCTGGCGCTGCCACAAGTGATCCTCCACGGACGCCACCATCGAATCGAGCAGAGCCTTGCGCAGCTCGGGGGTGACACCCGAGAAAGCGGCGCGCTCGGTCCCCGCAAAGTCCTCCACGAACTCCCGAATCATGCGCTGCGCGCGAGAGTCCGCCAGCATACGTCCTACCTGTTCGCGCAGCACGGGCAGCGCCGACGGCGCACCGCTCAGCGCTCCGCTCTCGGCCAGCGCGAGCAGCTCGGCGTCGGGCGTGGAATCCCAGAGAAAGAACGCCAGGCGCGAAGCGAGCTCGAAGCCGTCCAGGTAGCGCTTCTCGCCCACAGGCCCGCTCAGCTCTTGCTCGAGCCGGAACACGAACGGCGGGGCCTGCAACATCGCTTCGATCACGCTGCGCTGGGCTTGCTCCGAGCTCAGCCCCTCCGCCACGACCGAGGCATGCAGCGCCGAGAAGGCGTCGATTTCCCGCTCGGACAGCGGCCGCCGGAACAGGCGCTTGCCGAGCTCGGCCACGAAACTGCGCTCGCACGTGGCGGGAGCGTCGGTGCACGGCGTGAGCGTCGCGACGAGCTGCGCCATGTCGACGCGCTCGGCCACCACCGCTGCGAGCCTGCCGAACGCGAGCGGGTAGTCGTCGCTGGCAGCCTGACCATCGGCGCCATTGCGAAAAAGTCCAGTGCTCGGCTGCTCCTCGGGGATCCCACCTCCGGCGGCGGCAAGCTCGAGCGCGTCGAGCTCCACCCCGAGCTCATCGCGGATGATGTTCGCGTGCTGCGCGGGCGTCAGTCGCCCAGCCAGGCCGCTCTGCACCGGCAAGTTGCTGCCCGGCGGCTCTTGTCGGGCGCGCGAGCTCGCGACGTCGCCCTCGCAGGCCGCGAGCGCAGCGCCCAGGAGCCCGATCGCGCAGAGCCGTGTGGTGGTGAGCACTCCGTACCCGAACTTCCGAACCGACTTCCCCATCAATAGCGCAGCGTGCGCTCGGGAGGCGAGAGCCTTTCTGCTTGGAAAAATACGTGCACAGCGACATCGGCGCTATCAATCGCGGCGAAACACTCCATGTTTCGCTGTCGCGACATGCGGTCGAGCGCGTCACTAGAGCGAATGCGCGGGTGCCGCCGCGCTCAGGAGAGAGCCATGATCATGAAAGCCCGTGCCCTACGCGCGATCGTCGGAGTCCATCTTTTTTGCGCCGTTCCGCTGGTCGCCATCGCGTGCGGAGGTGAACAACCCGAAAGCGCAGGTGCTGGGGGGCCCAACCAGGACACGGGCGGTGCGCAAGCCGGTACCGGCGCGGGAACCGGTGGCTCCCCACCCGCGGCGGGCGGCACGGCTCCCGCCGCCGGCGGCACGAACAGCGCAGGCGGTGGCACGTCCGACGCTGGCGGAACTTCGAGCGGCGGTGCATCAGCCGGAGGCTCGTCGGGTGGCGATGCCAACGCCGGCGGCTCATCAGCGGGCAGCTCAGCGGGCGGCGACGCCAACGCTGGCAGCGGTGGAGGCGTCGACCCTGGAACAGGTGGCAAGGGGTCCGACAGCATCGATGGGCCCATGGCCTACGGAATCACCATTGCCCCGAACGGGACCTGGATGGGCATCAAGGATCCGGCGACCGAGATTGCGGCCATCGAGGCAAGCGGAGCGAAATACGTCCGCTTCTCCAGGGCCATGAACCTCCAGCAAGTAGGCATCCCCAACGCGGAAAACGCCCAG
>DATLIL010001294.1:0-3838 GCA_035539475.1 Polyangiaceae bacterium | reverse complement strand
GTGTGTGGCCGATCTCGCTGCGCAAGGGCAGCGGACCACGGAACGGCCGGCCGCCGATCAGCACGGCGCCGCCCACGCCGTCGCCGACGTCGACGAGCAAGAAGTCGCGCTCACCACGCTGGCGCTGCAGCTCCCCGAGCGCGAGCGCCTCGATCTCCTGCAGCAAGATGGGCGCGGCGCCGAAGATCTCGCCGACGCGCGTCGCGAGGGCGGTGCCTTCGGCCCAGTGCAGGTTGGGGCAGAGCAGGATCTTCGACTCTCGCTCGTCGATCATGCCCGGCACTGTCATGAGCACGCCCCACGGCGTGGCCACGCCCAGCCGTTTGGCGTGCTGGCGCAACGCCTTGAGCCAGAGCGCTTCACTCGCCGGCGTCTTGAACTCGATGTCCCATTGCTCGTCGTCGGCGGGTGCGACTGGCGCCGCCGCCAGCCGCGTGCGTTCCACACCGAGCTCGATCAGCACGAAGCGCGGCGTGCTCGTCGCGAGGCGTAGCTTCTTGCCCGGACGGCCGACGCTTCCGCCACGTTCGGCATCAGCGACCTCCTCCAGCACCTCGGCAGCCAGGAGCTCGTCCACGATCTTGCCGGCCGTCGGCTGGCTCAACCCGGTGGCCTTGGCGAGCTCGGCCCGCGACGCCGAACCGAGGCCGAGGAGTGTCTCCAGCACCTGCGCCTGGTTCAGGGCGCGCAAGCTCGAGGGGACGGCAGGCATTGCTAAAGAGTATTTAGTAAACCCTGGACCCGGGCGCAAATCTTCAGAGTGGGCAACGCATGAGCACGTGCATCAGCGAGGCCCCGCCGACCTCGATCGGGGCCTCGGTCTCGGGGTCGAGCACGAAGCCCGCCTTCTCGTAGAAGCGGATGGCGCGCCGGTTGTCGCGGAGCACGGAGACGATGACGTCTTCGTGGCCGTCGCTCGCCAGCGATCGCCGCACCTCGAGCCAGAGGGCCCGGCCGGCACCCGTGCTCCAGTGGGCCTCGGCGACGTAGAGCGCGTAGAGCTCACCGGCATCGGGGGCCACGTCCTTGTGGCGGCTCTTACCGAACGTGCACCAGCCGATGAGCAAGCCGTCGCGCTCGGCCACCAGCGTGGGCCGTCCCGGAGTGGCGAGCGACGTGCGCCACTGGCTCTCGCGCTTGTCGATCGAGAGCGCCGCCAGGTAGTCGGCGGGCACGATCCCGGCGTAAGCCGCGCGCCAGGTCTCGACGTGGATGGTGCCGATGGCGCGCGCGTCGTCGATCGTGGCCGCGCGAACGATCACAGCTTGGTCCGCGCTTCCATCAGGGCAAAGCCGAGCAGGTTCAATCCGCGCCAGCGTTCGGGATCACTCGCATCGGGGTGTTGTTCGCTCAGGCCGATGCCCCAGATCCGGTCGCGGGGGCTGGCCTCCACCAGCACACGCTCGCCGGTCTTCGTCAGGAACTCGCCGAGCGCCGGATTCTGGCTGAACTTGGCCACACTGCCGGCGACCACGAGCTCGAAGCGAGCCTCGCTCCAGGTTGCTTCATCGAAATGGCGCACGCTGCGCCCGAGCTCCTTGGCCTGCTTCGGATGACTCAAGGCGAGGATCTCGGCCAGGACTTCGGTGTCGCCGAAGAGGCGCGCCTTGGCCGCCATCATGAAGTGCTCGGCGGTCGGGTAGTGGACGCTGTCCACCACGAAGGGCGCCGGGTACCACTGCGACAGGCACTGCTTGGTGACCTCGGCCGAGACCTGGTGGCCCCAGAAGAAGAGGTACTTGGCCTTGCCGCCCGCGCGCAGCCACTCGACCAGCGCGGCGCGGCTCCGCACCATGTTACTTCTCGTCGCCGGATAGCGTGATCGGGATCCAGAGCGTGCGCATCTGGCTGAAGTCACCGCGGCGGGTGTAGCCGGCGAGGCCGTACAGGATGTTCCACCAGTGACCGTCAGGCGTCTCGCCGTACGAGAAGGCCGGGAAGATATGGATCTCCCAGTCGAGGCCGGTCGAGAGCTTGGTCTCGTGATAGTAGACGTTGCCGACCAGCTGCGAGACCTCGCGCTCCTTCGAGAAGCGCCAGTACGCGGGGAAGACCACCGTGGCGCGCGACTTGGGATCGGCGAAGTCCCAGAAGATGGGGGCTATCACCGTGTGCGTGCTGGTGGCGCTGCGACCCAGGTAGAGGATGGGGTGGATGTTGGTCTCCCAGCCGCGAAGATCGGTCGAGTGCTGGAAGAAGGGCGTGATGAACGTGGTCTCGCTGACGCCGTAGCGCTCGCTGTGGGCCCAGAACGGGAAGAAGACCTGGGTCGACTCTCGCGGGCTGGTGCGCGAATAGAGGAAGGGGAAGAGCAGCTTCTGGTCGAGCTGAATGTCGGGATCACGGTAGTGCCAGTACAGCGGCGTGATCATGTCGAGCTCCGTGCGCCCGCGGTAGCGCGCGAAACCCCAGGTCACGAACGTGTCCTCGCCGTTCTGTCCCTCGGCGGCGAGCCAGAGGGGGTTCACGAACAGCCACGACTTGTCGGACCAGCCGTAGTGGAAGAACGGCAGCAGCGTGGTGTGTCGCTCGTTCTTGCCCCAGATGCTGAAGTAGAGCGGGAGGAGGTGGAACATCTCCCGCTTCTGGGTGTGCTCCCGGTAGTAGGGGCCCCAGATGTTGACCCACGACAGATCGCGATCGTCGTAGCCGTAGTAGTGGAGCAGTGGCGGGATGATCTCGTACTTCTTCTCCGCGTTTTGCCCGAAGAAGTAGAGGGGCGCGATGCCGAGATCGATGTCCTGCGCCGTCCTCGTGTCGCAGCTCTGCCCGCCTTCCCAGGAGCAGAACATGGGACCTATCAGGTTGAGCCCGCCGTGGCCGGTGTTGTTCGTGTAGGTCAGAAGCGGCGGGATGATGGTGTAGCCGCCGTTTTTGCGCTTGCCGGTGAAGTACAGGGGCGCGAGCCAGTTGTCGTGCTCGTCTTCGGCGACGCGATTGACGAGCGGACCGACGATGGTGGTGCGGCTCTTCTTGCGCTCGTCGACCAGGTTCCAGAACAGCGGGAAGAGGACGTCCTCGCTGCGCTCGGCGCTGCGCCGGTTGTAATAGAGGCCGCCGTACAGGCTGGCGCGATCGACGACCTTCGAGTCGGTGACGGAGGGCTGCTTGCGCTCCGCCCAGAAAGGGAACGCGAGCTTGAACGAGTACTTGTCGCTGAACTCTTCGTAGTACGGGCCGTAGAAGTTGCGCGTGGTCTCGACGCCGCGACCGAGCTCGAGCGTGTCGTGATCGAAATCCGAGCCGATGCGATTGTAGACGCGCTGCTGCAGCTTGAGCGGCGTGTCGGGCAGCGAGGGCTCGCTGCCGGGCGCCACCACCGTGTCGCTGCCGCCCGAGGCGGCGTGGAGCTCCGGCATGCCGTCGTCGGGCTTTTTCGGCGGTGGGGCCTGGCCGGGAGCAGGTCCGGAGGGGCCACCGAGGCCACCGGGGGCGATGCCCGGGCCGTAAGGGTCCTGCGCCAGAAGCGCAGGGGTGACCAGGAGTCCCGCGACGACGACGGCGGCGCGGAACGCTACGCGGCGGAGTGCGGGGATCAACGCTTTTCCCCGTCAGTGCCGAGCAGCGCCGCCACGCGAGCCGCGATCTCGCCGCGAGGGACCTCTTGCTGCGAGTGCGCACGCAGATCTTTGAATTGCACCACGGCCTTGTCGAGCTCGGAGTCACCAATCAGCAAGCAGGCGTGCGCGCCGACAGAGTCCGCGCGGCGGAGCATGCTCTTTGGCGAGTTCCCGCGTGTATCGACCTCGGTCACGATGCCGAGCTGGCGGAGCTCGCGTCCGAGGAGCAGAGCCTCGGCCTGCGCGCGCGCGCCGATGGGAGCGATGAAGCAGATGGG
>DATLIL010001293.1:0-1512 GCA_035539475.1 Polyangiaceae bacterium | reverse complement strand
CCAAATAACACTGGCTAACGCCTAATTCCGATACAAACTGGGCACTTAGGTGTCTGAGTAAGCGGGTATTCGGGTTATTGCCGCGAAGGACAAGTGGCAGCGACAGACGCCGATATGTAACGAATCGTCGCCCGGCGGGTCCATAGATGTTGACTGTGCAACGATTTTGCCGTAGAATCCCAACTGTTGGAATCGGTATTACCTCCTTCTCCTCCTTCGATTGAAAGCATCACCATGGCTACTCCCACCAGCACCCACGCAACCGCAGAACTCCTTGTCGCCGATCCACTCGACCTCCTTCTCCGTCGCGCGAGCCGTTACGAGCTGCTCACGCCCGACCAGGAGATCGACCTGGCTCAGCGGATTGAACGTGGCGACCTCGCCGCGAAGGATCTGCTCGTCAACTCCAACCTGCGACTCGTCGTCTCGGTCGCCCGCCACTACGTCGGCCAGGGCCTCCAGCTTGAGGATCTCGTCCAGGAAGGCATGCTCGGCCTGATCCGCGCTGCCGAGAAGTTCGATCACCGCAAGGGATTCCGCTTCTCGACCTACGCAACCATCTGGATCCGCCAGGCGCTTCAGCGTGGCCTCGATAACACGGGCCGCACGATCCGCCTTCCCGCGAACGTCGCTCAGCGCGCCCGTCGTGTGGCACGCGTCGAGCGTGAGCTCACCGCCGAGCATGGCGAAGAGCCCACGATCGAGGCAGTCGCGCTCGGCGCCGACCTCACGGTCGAAGAGGTTGAGCTGATCAAGGAGCGCGACCGCGTTCTGGCATCGCTCGACGCTTCGGTCTCCGAGGACGGCGAGGCGACTCTCGGCGAGCTGCTCCCCAACCAGGGCGAGCAGGTCGATGAGCAGGTCGTCCGCGAGGGTTCCGCTCTCACGCTGCTCCGTGCGGTCCACCGTCTTCCTGAGACCGAGCGCCGCGTCATCGGCCTGCGCTTCGGCACGGCCGGCGAGGGCGAGCACACGATCACCCAGGTCGCGCGCACGCTCGGCATCGCCCCGCGCCAGGCACGCGAAGCTGAGGAGCGCGCTCTCCGCACGCTCGCAGCCGAGGGTGACCTCAAGGCGCTCCGCGAAGCTGCGTAAGCGGTTTCCATAATCGAATTGGTAGGTCCCGAGGCCCGCAGAGATGCGGGCCTCGGTCGTTAATGGCGGGCTCAAAACAGCGCACTGAGAGAAGCCGGCGCGATTTCGGCGGTGTGGGCCCTCAAAGTCGCGGCATAGACACGTTTGGAGGCCCACACGTGACGCTGGACGGCATTCCTCCCTCGGTGCCCCGCGACCGAGGCCGTTGAACAAAGACAACTGCCGGCGCGGCCCAGGGCAACCGCGCGTCAGGCGTGGCCGAGGCGTGCCAGGCGCGCCTTAGCCTTAAATACTGAGACCCGCGTCTAAGCGGGCCTCAGGACAACAGCTAAACCTCGACGGCGAAATTCAGTTGCCGCCCACCAACGAGCTACTCGACCGGAACGTTGTAACCGTCCCAATCCTCCTTCTTGACGA
>DATLIL010001292.1:0-2845 GCA_035539475.1 Polyangiaceae bacterium | reverse complement strand
CCTCACCTACTGGTCCAACGACGAGGCCACCCCGAACGGCAATCACCTCACCTGGAGCATCGGCGGGGTACTCAACTGGGAGCTCTACGACGGTGGCCTGCGTTACGGGCAGCGTCAGGTCAACGAGGCTGACGTGCGGATCGCGCGGGAGGGGTACACGGAGGCCAAGCGCCAGGCCGAAATCGAGGTCGAGCAGACCACCCGCGGCATCGTGGTCTCCGAGCAGAACCTGGCCGTCAGTGCGCGGGGACGCGAAATTGCCGCCGAAACTGCCCGCCTGGCCAAGGTCGCCTACCTGAACGGCAGCGGCACCGCCTTCGACCTGGTGGACACCGCGCGGCGCCTGCGCGAGGCCGAGCTCGACCTGGCGATCAAGGAGTTCGAGGTCATGCGCGCCAGGATCGCGGCACTGCTCGCGCTCGCGAGCTGCAACGTCTGAGGAATAGCGGACACACAGTCGTTGTTGTCCCTGCCCGCCTGAACTAGGTTTTCAGCCGTGAACACGCGAAGAGACGCCATTTTCTACGCCCTGCTTGGGCTCACCCTGGCGGTTTTCTTCTATCTGATCTGGTTCGTGTTCATGAAGGCACCGGTGGCCCAGCCGGAAGCGGGCGGCCTGGCGCAGAAGATCTTCTACTTCCACGTCCCCTCCGCGTACGCCATGTACCTGTCCGGGGTGGTGAGCTGCATCGCCAGCGCCGGCTACCTGCTCTCGCCGAGCGACCGGCGTGATTCGTGGGCTCGCGCCGGCGCGGAAGCAGCGGTCGTCTTCGGCGCCATGGTGCTGACGAGTGGTCCGCTCTGGGCCAAGAAGGCCTGGGGCGTCTACTGGACCTGGGATCCGCGCCTGACCACCACGCTGCTCAGCCTGCTCCTGTACGCGGCGGTCGTGGTGCTCCGCGCCTTCGCGGGCGACGGCGAGGCAGAACGGCGTTTCGCTGCGGCGCTGTCGGTGCTCGGCACCTTCAACCTGCCCATCATCCACTACTCGGTGCAGAAGTGGGGCGGCAACCACCCCATCGTCATCGGCACCAAGGGTGGCGGCCTGCAGCACCCCGACATGAAGCACGCCCTCGCTGTCGGCTTCCTGGCCATGACGCTGCTCGCCGCGCTGCTGATCTGGAATCGGGCACGGGTGGCGCTCGGCCGCACACGGCTTGCCCGCCTGGAAGAACGCCTGGCCGAGGCCGGCGGACTGGACTGACTCATGAAGCAGAACGCACAGCCGAACACCACGACCACGGCTCCGGAGGAGCGCGCAGGCGAATTCAGGGCGGATCAGGGCGGCACGGAGACCGCCAGCGCCAGTACCCTGCTCGTGGTCGCCTACCTCGTGATGTGGGCACTTTTGCTCGGTTTCGTGCTGATGAGCTGGCGGCGCCAGAACAAGGTGGACTCTCGCCTGAGCGAGCTCGAAGGTAGACTGCAAGGCGGCGCCAAACCGCCCGCCTAGCGATGACCTTCGAGCACATCATTTACATTCCCGGGGTGCTCCTGCTCGGCGTTACCATTGGTTACGTGCTCGGCGCACGCGCTGTGCGAGCCGAGGTCGCGCGACTGCGCAAGCGCATGAAGGAGTAACTGATGCTGAGTTTCGAGCTGTCCGAGGAGCTGACGAGCCTGGTCGAGACGGCGCGCCGCTTCACCCGCGAACGCATCATCCCGGTGGCCGCGGAGTGCGACCGTGAGGCCCGTTTCCCCAAAGACGTGTTCGAGGCCGCTCACGAGCTCGGCCTCGTCAACGCCACGGTCGAGCCCGAGTACGGCGGCGCCGGCCTGGGTGAGGTCGAAAACGCGATCATCGCCGAGCAGCTCGCCTACGGCTGTACCGGTATCCAGACCAGCCTGCTCGCCAACACGCTCGCGCTCACGCCGCTGCGCCTGGGTGGCAACGACGCCCAGAAGAAGAAGTACCTGGGCATGCTGACGGAGTCTCCGCTTTTTGCGAGCTACTGCACCACCGAGCCAAGTGGTGGCAGCGACGTGGCTGGCATGCGCACGACCTTCAAGCAGGTCGGCGACGACTACGTGCTGAACGGCGAAAAGTGCTGGATCACCAACGCCAGCTTCGCGAGCTTCTACACCGTCTTCGCCACGAGCGATCCGGCCAAGCGCCACAAGGGCATCGCCGCTTTCATCGTCGATCGTGACACGCCGGGCCTGCGCGTGGGCAAACACGAGGACAAGCTCGGTCAGCGCGCGAGCGACACCGCCACGGTGCACTTCGAAGACGTCAAGGTGCCCAAGCAGAACATGCTCGCGCCCGAGGGCGTGGGCTTCAAGCTCGCGATGGAGACCTTCAACCAGACGCGGCCCGACATCGGCGCGATGGCCACCGGCTTGATGCAGCGCTGCCTGGATGAGTCCGTTGCCTACGCCAAGGAGCGCAAGACCTTCGGTCAGCCGATCGCCGAGCACCAGCTGGTGCAGGCGATGCTCGCCGAGATGGCGATCAGCGTGGAGGCGACGCGCCTGCTCTACACCAAGGCGGCATGGAATCTCGATCGCGGCGTGCGCGATTCGTATCTGTCAGCCTGCGCCAAGGCGTTCGGCGCGGACCGCGCGATGCAAACTGCGATCGATGCCGTGCAGATCTTCGGCGGCAACGGCTACGTTCGCGACTACCCGGTCGAGAAGCTGATGCGCGACGCCAAGGTGCTGCAGATCTACGAAGGCACGAGCCAGATCCAGCGCCTGGTCATCGCCCGTGCGCTGACCAAGGGCTAGATGCTGTCCCGCGCGGCGGTCTCTGCTGCCGGTCTTTGCTGCGGCCTCCTTTCAGCCGAGCTCGCGCTGGCCCAGACACCGCCGCCTGCGCCGCCGCCGGCCCAGCCCTACCCCTACC
>DATLIL010001291.1:0-3068 GCA_035539475.1 Polyangiaceae bacterium | reverse complement strand
GCCTCACGGCTGGCCACGGCGCGACCCATCGAGGCGTCGCGCTCGGCGTTGGCCTCACCGACCACCGCGTCCTTCTGCACCTCGGCGAGCTTGGGGCGGCCGAGCGCCGTCAGGTAGCCGGACGGGTCCTGGACCTCGCGGATGGTGAAGCTCACCACCTGGATGCCCATGTTCGCCAGGTCTTCGGCCGTCAGCTTTTGCACCGTCTGGGCAAAGGCCTCGGGGCTATTGTGGATCTCCTCGAAGGGCAGCGTGCTGATCACGGCGCGCAGGTGGCCTTGCATCATCTGGTGCGCGATCTCGTTCATTTCGGCGGCCGATTTGCTGAGGAACATCTCGGCCGCGGTGGCCACGGCCACCGGGTCTTCGCTGCGCACCTTGATCTGGGCGATGCCGTCGACGACGATCGGAACGCCGAACTTGGTGAAGAACTCGGGCGTGCGGATCTCGAGCGTCATCAGCTCGACCGACATGACGTCCACGCGCTCGACCAGCGGCCACACGAAGGTGCCGCCGCCGTGAAAGATCTTGAACGCCTTCTTCACGCGCTCACCGGTGTACGGGTTGACGTAAGTGTCACGCCGGCCGGACACGATCAGCACCTGGTTCGGGCCGACCTTGCGGTAGAAGCTCGCGAACAGGCGCGCCGCGAGCGGGATGCTGGTGGCGCCGGCGATCAGACCAATTTCGACTGGGGTGAGCACGATACTATCCTCCTGGCGAGTCAACGCCGCTTTCACTGGGCGGCGAGCTCGTCGTCTGTTTGAAACGGCGTGACCAAGACCACGCGACCGCGCTGGCCGATCACCACCACCTCCGTGCCGCGCGCGATGGCGCGATCCTGGTGGCAGCGAGCCGGCAGAGTCGTTCGACGGCTACCCATGACGAGCGCAATCGAGCCGACGCCGCGGCGCGGGATGGCGACCGCGACGTGAGCGAGCGTGCCCACGACCATGGCCGCGCGTTTCATGCCCGGCAGCTATTGAAAGAAGCGTGCCTCCGCGGTCTGCCGCGAATTCGCCGGGAAACCAGCGATCGGTGCTAGTGGAAAGTCTCGGATCTGAGGATTAGTCTCAGATCGCTTCCAGCCATGCTGTCGCGCGTCCTGATCCTGGAACCCACACTCGGAGCTCTGGCCGATCTTGCGGCGGCTTTTCGCGGAGCCTGCCCCCAGGCCGAGGTCTCCTTGCTCCCCGACGTCGCTGCCATCGCGAAGGAGCTCGCTGCGAGCGACGAGGGGTGCCTGGTGGCGCTCGAGAGCACGCAGGCCATGGCCGAGCTCCGCGCTGCCCATCCGCGCCTGCCGATCGTGCTGACGGCGGCGAGCGGTGACGTGCACAGCGCGCGCGCGGCCATCGCCGGCGGCGCCACCGACTTTCTGGTGCGAGGCGGCGAGCTCACCGAGCGGGTCAAGACGCTCGTGGGCAAGGCGCAGGCGCTGCTCACGTTGCTCGCCGAGAATCGCGAGCTCACGCGCAGCGTGCCGGCGCCGTTCGAGCTCATCGGGCGCTCACAGGCCGCACGCAAAGTGCTCGCGCTGATCGAGCGCGTGGCGCGCGTGCCGCGGCCGGTCCTGATCGAGGGCGAGCGCGGCACCGGCAAGGAGCTCGTGGCCCGGGCGATTCACGCCGCGTCCGCCCGCCCCGGACTATTCGTGGCCATCAACTGCGCCGCCATCGCCGAGCCGCTGCTCGAGGCCGAGCTCTTCGGCCACGACAAGGGCGCCTTCACGGGCGCCGACCGGCGCAGCAAGGGCAAGTTCGAGCTCGCCAGCGATGGCACGCTGTTCCTCGACGAGATCGGCCACATGCCGCTCGCGTTCCAGCAGAAGATCCTGCGCGCGGTGGAGTACGGCTCGTTCTTACGCGTGGGCGGCTCCGAAGACGTGAAGGTGCACACACGCGTGATCGCCGCGACCAACGCCGATCTACGCCAGATGATCGACGCCGGCACCTTCCTGCCCGACCTCTACGATCGCCTCGCCTTCGAGGTCATCCGCGTGCCGGCGCTGCGCGAGCGCCCCGAGGACATCGAGCCGCTGGCCGAACACTTCATGGCCGCGTTCGCCCGCGAGATGCCCGAGTTCGCCGGCAAGCGCCTGGCCCGCGAAGCCATCGACCTCCTGCAGCACTATCCGTTCCCCGGCAACGTGCGCGAGCTCAAGAACATCGTCGAGCGCGCCGTCTACCGCGACACCAGCCAGGTGATCTCCCTCGAAGACCTCGAGCCGCTTCCCGCACCCACCAAGGCCGGCGGCAGCGGTTCGTTCAAGGATCGCATCGAGTCACTCGAGCGCGAGCTCATCACCGACGCCCTCGAACAAGCCGGCGGTAACCAGGCCCAGGCCGCGCGCCTGCTCGGCCTCTCCTACCACCAGTTCCGCTACTTCCACGCCAAACACTCCCGCTAGCTCGAGTTGTGGGTGGGAACACACCGCCCACGGCAATGCCTGTCGCGCTCTCGGGCCCGGAGGTGAATGGCCGCAAAGGCGCAAAGGCGCAAAGGGTCTGATTTTTCCTGCGGGCCGCTGCGTATCGGCGCTGACCTTCAATCGCGCGCGTCAGGGCGTTCCGCTGGATGAGAATAGCCGCAGGGGACGCAGAGTGCACAGAGCAGATCTTGTCCTGCCGGCCCCTGCGCTTAGGCGCTGCCTTTCGTTCGCGCGCAGCCGGGCCTTCCTGTCCCGACTTACTACCTTCGTGTGACCAGCAGAACGACCTCGAAGCTTGCGCGAGCAACCACGAGGCGAGTGCGCTAGCAGCGGCAGGCAAAATCAAACTCCGGCCCTTGCGCCTTTGCGCCTTTGCGGCAATCAAATCCAGCGGAACGAGCTGTCACGCGCCGACGGTGAGTGGGCTAGGGGTCGTTGTCGACGGCGTCGGAAGCGCAGGACGGGACGCAGACCGAGTACAGAATTTCGTCTTCCGTGGGGGCGGCGGAGCCGAGGGCGCGCACGTTGCGTTCGTGGCCCACGGGGCAGCTGGCGACGACGTCGCTGTTGCCGAATCCGGCGCTGGGGTCGACGTAGCACCAGCCGCTGAGCGGGGCGCCGCTGCCGGACGTCGTTT
>DATLIL010001290.1:0-8632 GCA_035539475.1 Polyangiaceae bacterium | reverse complement strand
GCTCAGCCCGAGCGCGCCATCGTCCAGCGCGGCGACGAGCTCGGCGCGCATGGCCGCGAGCTCGCTGGCGCTGGCAGCGCGGCCGAGGTCGTTCATCTGATTCTGGCGGAGTGACGTGTGGCCCACCAGCGCCGCCACATTGACGGCAGGCTTCGCCGCGTCGACCGCCTGCACGTAGTCGGCGAAGCGCGCGTAGCGAAACTCCTCCGCACGACCGAGCAAGTTCATCGGATCGGGCGGCGCGGCGCGGAGGCGCACCGGCGCCGCGCTGATGCCGCAGTTACCGACCACGACGGTGGTCACGCCCTGCGAAAGCTTCGGCAACATCGCCGGCTTCTGGATCACCGCCAGGTCGTCGTGGCTGTGCGCGTCGATGAAACCCGGAGAAAGTCCGAGACCAGCCCCATCGATCTCGAGCTCAGCGCGTAACCCTGCCTCTGCCCCTAGATGCACGATGCGATCACCGCTGATCGCCACGTCCGCGGCATAGGGCGCCCCGCCCGTGCCGTCATAGACACGAACGTTGCGGATCAGGGTGTCAACCATTCGCTCCAAAGGGTATCATCGCGGCGATCGTCGTTTTCGCTCAGATCCTGTGCCGATGAATAACACCGACTCGATTCAAACCCTGGATAAGGGCCTGGGAAGGCTGTCCGCGCCGCTCGCCGACGTCGCTCGCCAGACAGGCTGGAACCTCCTGCGCGAGGATCTCTCGCTGCCGACTGCCGTGCTCTACGAGAGCCGCCTCGCGAACAACCTCGCCTGGATGCAGAGCTTCAGCGAGGCCTACGGTCTCAAGCTCTCGCCTCACGGCAAGACCACGATGACGCCGGCGCTGTTCCAGAGGCAGCTCGACGGCGGCGCGTGGGGCATCACCCTGGCCACTGCACATCAAGCGGCCGTGGCGGCGGCACATGGTGTGAAGCGCGTGCTGCTCGCCAATCAGCTCGTCGGGCGCCGCAACATCGAGCTCATCGCCGAGCTCGTCGCGAAGGGCGATTTCGAGTTCTTCTGTCTCGTCGATTCGCCGGAAGGCGTCGAGCAGCTCGGCAAGATCTTCGCCGAGCGCAGCCAGGTCGTGAACGTGCTGATCGAGATCGGCGTCGTCGGCGGCCGCACCGGCGTGCGCGACGCCGCCCAGCAAGCAGCGGTTCTCGCCGCGATCGATCGCTACAAGCAGTCCGTCGCTCTCGCCGGTGTCGAGTTCTACGAGGGTGTGCTCGAGGGCGAAGCAGCGATCCGCGCCTTCGTTCGCCGCGCCGTCGACCTCACCGCGGAGCTCGCCAAGGCAGGGCGCTTGCAGCGCTCGCCAGCCATCGTCTCGGGCGCCGGCTCGGCCTGGTACGACCTCGTCGCCGAGGGCTTCGCCGAGGCCAAGCTCGACATCCCCGTCGATTTCGTGCTGCGCCCGGGCTGCTATCTGACGCACGACGCCGGAGCCTACCGAACGGCGCAGGCGCGCATCGAGAGCAGCAACAGCGTCGCACAGAAGATGCGCGCGGGGCTGGTGCCGGCGCTCGAGCTCTGGGCCTACGTGCAATCCATCCCCGAGCCCACTCGCGCCATCATCGGCCTCGGTAAGCGCGACGCCGCGTTCGACGCCGGTCTACCCATCCCCATCCGGCACTTCCGTCCAGGCGCGAAGAGCCCGAGCTCGACGCCTGCCGGCTGGAAGCTCTCGCGCATCATGGATCAGCACGCCTTCCTCGATCTCGCGCCGGGAGACGATCTGCGCGTGGGCGACATGCTCGCCTTCGACATTTCGCACCCCTGCCTCACGTTCGACAAATGGCGCACCATCCCGGTGGTTGACGACGACTACAACGTCGTCGACGTCGTACGCACGTACTTCTAGTCGCAGCGTACTCTTGAGATCCGATCGGTCGCGGAGTCGGACCGCGCCATTGGATTGTCCTCCGCCCCCAAATGGTCTCGACCATGACGGGAGTGGTGTACGGTCCGCGCCGACCGGAAGGAGGACTCATGGAATCGAGATATGCTTTGGGGTTGATCGTTGGCGCGTCCGCAATCGCGCTGGTTTCGTGCACGCTCAGTGATTCGGGCTCGGGCGAAGGTGACGGCGAAGTCGGCACGGCTCGCTTCTCCATCACCGAGGTGCCCAGCGACGTGCACTGCGCTCGGGTCGTCGCGCGCGGCTCCCGAAACGTCTCGCGCGCCGTGGATCTCACGCCCGGTGAGTCCTCCGTCTTCACGATGAAGAAGCTGCCGACGGGCAGCGTCGAGTTCAACGCCAACGCCTACGCCGAGGCCTGCAGCGACGTCGACGCGAGCTCGGAGCCCACCTGGGTCGGCGAGCCCGTCAGCGCAAGTATCAGCGGCGGCGGCACCACCGACGTCACGTTGAAGCTGACCCGCAGTGGCAGCGCCAACGTGTCGCTCGACTTCGACGATGACGACGGCGCCGGTGGCGGCAGCAGCGGCGGCGGCAGTGAACCGAACTGCGAGGCGCCGACCAGCGGGACTCCGGCGCTCGAGCTCGTTCAGGTCGCCCAGCTGAGCTCGCCAGTGCTCGCCGTGCCCGCGCCCGGCGACGACCGCCTCTACGTGGTCGAGCAGGGCGGGCGGATCATGGCGCTGTCGTCCACCAGCACGGACGTCTTCCTCGACATCAGCGATCAGATCTCGAGCGGCGGTGAGCGCGGACTCCTCGGTCTCGCCTTCCATCCCGACTACGCCAGCAACGGTCGCTTCTTCGTCGATTACACGAACGTCGCGGGCGACACCGTGGTCGAGGAGTACCAGCGCTCGAGCGGCGATCCGAGCGTGGCCGAGCCCCTGGCCGTGGATCAGATCCTCTTCGTTCAGCAGCCGTACGCCAACCACAACGGCGGCATGATCGAGTTCGGGCCGGACGGCTTTCTCTACGTCGCGCTGGGCGATGGCGGCTCCGGCGGCGACCCCAACGACAACGCGCAGAACTTGAACTCCCTGCTCGGCAAGCTCCTGCGCCTCGACGTCTCGAGCTCGCCCTACGCCATCCCCGCGAGCAACCCCTTTGCCCAGGGCGGCGGCGCGCCGGAGCTCTGGGACTACGGGCTACGCAATCCCTGGCGCTTCAGCTTCGACGCCTGCGGCGGCGACCTCTACATCGCCGACGTGGGACAGAGCGCCTGGGAAGAGATCAACTTCGAGCCGCCGGGGTTGGGTGGCGTCAACTACGGCTGGGATGATCGCGAGGGCAGTCATTGCTACGAGCCCAGCAACGGTTGCTTGAGCGCTGGTCGCGTGGATCCCATCGTCGAGTACTCACACACCCAGGGCGTGGCGGTGATCGGCGGTTACGTTTACCGCGGCGACGCCATCCCTGCGCTGCGCGGCAGCTACCTGTACGGCGACTACGGCAGCGGCGAGATCCGCTCGTTCCGGGTGGAAGGCGGCGCCGCGACCGCCCAACAGCTGCTGTTCGACACCGGAGCCACCATCACCTCGTTCGGTCGCGACGCCAGCAACGAGCTCTACGTGCTCACGGCCGACGGCGCGGTCTCCCGCATTTCTCCGCAGTGAGCTGACGGCTCGCCGCCCTCCCGCTGCCGTTACTTCGGCGGCGGGAGCGCGCAGCGGCCGTTGATGCAGAGCCAGTTCTCCGGATCGCAGCAGTCGGCGGCGGTCTCGCACAGCTCGTCGATCTCCGAGCAGGTATCGACCGGCGGCGGGATGCACTCGCGCACGGGCTGACCATCCGGCGTGCGGCTGGTCTCGCGACAGAAGCCGTTACAGCAGTCGGCGCCCGACTCGCAGGTCTCGCCGTCGGGCTTGCACGGCGCGAGCGCGGCGTAGGCGCGCATGTTGCCGGACTCGACTTCTTGCCCCGGCAGGTAGAACGCCGGATGCGTGGCGTCGACCTTGCCCGCGTAGTCGACGTCGATCGCGGCGATCCAGATCTTCTTGCGCGGGCTCGGATCGGAAGCAGTGCCCCACGGGTCCATCGGGGTTTCGATGCTGCCGCCGGGAGAGATGGTGTTGCCGTAGGTGCGGCGGCTGGTGAAGAGCACCCAGTAGTAACCGCCCACGGCGATCGGCAACACGCTGGGCTCGTAGTTCATACGCCCCTCTTCGGCCGCGCCGGCGGGCAGGTAGCTCTCGCCCGCCGCGTCGTAGCCGTTGGCCAGGTTCATGTCGCTGATCGATTGATCGCCGAGGCTCGCCAGACGCAGGTCGCCGTACTGAGGTCCCGACTGCGCGGTCGCATCGGGGTTGAACTTCTGCGTGTCGAAGGAATCACCCTCGTGATAGATGACGCCCTGTCCGTCGGGCAGGAACGTGGGCCAGGCGAGCACGACGTTGGCGGTGCTGACGGCGTCCTGCATGTTGGAGAACGTGGACGTGCCGTCGAAGTCCATGACGGAGAGCACACGCCCGTTGGGGTACATGTCGCCGTTGATGAACGCCACACGCGTGCCGTCGGGCGAGAACGTCGGCGTGATCGCGTAGGTCACGCTGGCCGTCAGCGACGGCGAGTCGATCGGCGTTGCCGTGGCGGTGTCCACGAGCTGGGACGGGTAACCCATCGGCGCGCGAACACCATGCGGGATCAGGGGTGGCCAGCCCATGTTCGTGCTGCCGTCGCCCACGATGCCGTTGGTCAGCGCGATCGCACCGTCCGGGCTCAGGCCGGAGAAGGCGAACATGCGACCGTTGGTCGTGCGCATGCGCTCCGTCATCTGGCCGTCGGGGGTGAGGTTGTAAGAGCTCGAGTCGACGGGATTCAGGTTCTCGGGGTCGCCGTCCTGCACCAGGTACTTCAAGCCGGTCGTCAGCACGTTGCCCCGCGCGCTCACCGAGTGGCAGACGGTGCAACCGCCTTGCACCACCTCGGCGCTGCCGCCCGGGCGCAGGCGCATGATCGCACCCTGATCGACGTCGTTGACCTCCATCGCCAGCGGAGACTTGTACGTCGCGTAGTAGAACATGCCCTTGAGCTGGCCCGGCGCGATGTGCCAGCTCGTGGTGACGGGGCCGGTCACGGTGCCGCCCGACGACTTCGACACGCTGACCGTGACCGGATCGTTGTTGATCATGGTCAGGGTCAGGCCGCGCCACACGGCGTCGGGCAGGGTGATGCGAGTGGGCGTCGAGGCGCCGGCGAACTGCTGGTACTTGAAGTAGGGCGCCTCGATCAGCGTGTAGCTCTGAGTGGCGGCCGTTCCGGCGTACTGCATGACCGGCGCGCCGAGGCCGCGCGGGAAGACTGTGCCGTCATAGGGATAGAGATTGGTGAAGCCAGCGTCACCAGTACCGCCCGCGATCAGCGTGGCCTGATCGCCGTCAGCGACCGCGCCCGGGTTCTCCGTGATGTCGACGTAGACGGTCAGCTCGATCTTGGCTTCCGCGCCGTTGACCATGGCCGTGATCACCACGACGCCACCGACGTAACCGTCTGCGTGGAAAACTCCGTCGTCGCCGATAGAGCCGATGCGGGTGTCATCGACGGTCCAGATCACGTCGTTGGCGATGGAGCCGTCGTCGAGCTCGACCGTGAAGGAGACAGCGGCGGGCTGGCCCGTCACCGTGATCTCCGTGCCGGAGTCCGACACGATCATGCCGTTGAGCGCGGGCGTGTTGCCGCCGATGCCGCCGACGTTGACGTTGGTAGTGCCGCCGAGGTTGAGACTGCCGCCGGAAGCGCCGCTATCGCCAGCGCCGGAGCCGCCTTGCTTTCGTTCGACGCCCGGCTGCTCAGCGCTGCATGCGAGCGCCACGCTCAATAGGATCGTCGGGCCGAGAATCCGTTGCATCGGACGTACTCCGCTTCTGTTCGGTGGAGGCTCGGCACGCGCAGGAATGCACTCCACCATCGAGAGCTCGAACGCGCGCCGGCAAACTACTCTGCGGAGTATGAATTGCGCATCCCACACTCGCAACGAAAACCGTGGTCAATTATCTAGTTTTACTGCGAAGAACACGCGGGAAAACATCGACTTTTACTGTCCACGGCGCTGCGATCGCTACCATGACGACAGCAGTCAACACGCTAGTTTGACCACGAATTCCTTTGACGATGTCTGCCGCGCACGTCATCCATAGGCCACGTGAAGACTCGAGCGTAATAGCCGTTTCGCTCCGCTCATTCACTTCTCGCGTCGCCGTGTCGCGCCGCAAATACCCATGGCTCGAACGCAGCTCGACACCAAGCACTATCGCTCCCTCGGCGCCGTGACCTTCGTCGAGCGCCACGAGCGCGGCGTGCTGCTGGGCGTGGGTGAAGAAAAGTTTCGCGTCGACGTGATTCGCGCGGATCTCGTACGCCTGAAGCTTTCGCGCGGGCGCGTCTTCGACGAGCAGCCCACGTTCGCCGCCTGCTTCGACGAGCCGGCGAGCGCGGAGTTCGAGCTCTGCGAGCACGACGATCGGCTCGAGCTCACGACCACGGCGCTGCGCCTGGTCGTCTACAAACAAGCGTTCGGTGTCGACGCCTATCGCAGCGACGGCAGCACGATCTTCGAGGACGCCCGCGACTCACGCGGTTTCCCGGTGGGGCTGCTCACGCTCAACGATTCGTTCGTCGTTAGCCGCCGCATCGGCGCGCACGACAGCGTGTACGGCCTGGGCGAAAAGACGGGCTCGTTCGATCGCCGCGGCCGCGATTTCATCCTCTGGAACCTCGACATCATGACGCCGAACGCGCTCGGCGTGAACGGGCTCCACGGCGAGCACCTCGAGCAGGACGCGGCCAGCACTCTGTACGACCCGTACTACGCCTCGATTCCGTTCTTCTACCTGTGTCGGGCCACGGCCAATCGCGCGGACCTGGCGGGCTTCTTCGTCGACAACGGTTACAAGGCCGAGTTCGAGTTCTCGCAGCGCGACGTCTACCGCTACGCTTTCCACGGCGGCCAGTACACCGAGTACGTCTTCGCGGGCCCTGACATGCCGGGCATCCTCGAGGCCTACACTCATGTCACGGGACGAATGGCCGCGCCGCCGCTGTGGGCGCTCGGCAATCATCAGTGCCGCTTCCACGACTACGACGCCGCGGGCATCCTGAACGTCGGCCGCCAGTACCGCGCGCGCGGCATCCCTTGCGACGTGCTGTGGCTCGACATCGGCCACATGAACGGCTACCGCGTCTTCACCTGGGACGCGCAAAAGTTCCCCGATCCCGCCGCCGTCTCCGGCGCGATGACGGACATGGCGTTTCGGCTAGTCACCATCGTCGATCCCGGGGTCAAGGCAGAGCCCGGCTACGCCGTCTACGACAGCGGCGTCGAGCGCAACGCCTTCTGCAAGACCGAGGGCGGCGGTCACTACATCGGGCACGTCTGGCCGGGGCTCACCGTGTTTCCCGACTTCACCCGCGCCGAGACGCGCGCGTGGTGGGGTGCGCTCAACGCTCGCCACCTCGAGAGCGGCGTGGCCGGCATCTGGAACGACATGAACGAGCCGGCCACCGGCGAGGTCGAGCCGTTCTCGATGCGCTTCGATCGCGACGGCGCGAACCATCCTCACGAGCGCTTTCACAATCAGTACGGCCTGCTCATGGCCATGAGCACGCACCAGGGCTTGCTCGAGGCGCGGCCCGACGCGCGCCCGTTCATCCTCACGCGCGCGGGTTTCGCCGGCATCCAGCGCTACGCGGCGCAGTGGCTCGGCGACAATCAGTCGTCATGGCCGCACCTCGAGCTCTCCGTGTCGATGGCGCTCGGCATGGGCATCTCGGGCCAGCCCTTCGTCGGCGCCGACATTCCAGGATTCTTTGCGCGGCCGACGCCGGAGCTTGCCACGCGCTGGGTGCAGTACGGCGCGCTCTCACCCTTCTGCCGCTTCCACAACAACAACAACGAGCGCGACCAGTACCCCTGGTCGTTCGGCACGGGCGTCGAGAAGCGCTGCAAGGATGCGCTCGAGCAGCGCTACCGCCTGCTGCCGTACCTCTACACCACGTTCATGCGCGCCAGCGAGAGCGGCGCGCCGGTGCAGCGCCCGCTGGTGTACGACTTCCAGCACGATCGCCAGGCGCGCGAGACAGAAGACGCTTACCTGCTCGGCGAGGCGCTCCTGGTCGCGCCCATCCTGGAGCCGGGGCAGAGTGCGCGTCACGTCTATCTGCCGCGCGGCAGCTGGATCGACTTCCACAGCGGTGAGCGACACCTCGGCGAGCAGAGCATCACGGCCAAGGCGCCCCTCGATCGCATCCCGCTGTTCGGGCGTGGCGGCCACGTCGTTCCCGCCCTCGAGCGTGCGCCGCAATCCACCATGGCACTCGGCGCCGACGTCCTCGAGTTGCACCTGTTCGTGCCCGCCGAAGACGGCGTCTTCGAGTCGTTCTTGCACGAGGACGACGGCGTCACGCACGCATTCCAGCGCGGAGCTTTGCTCTGCACGAGCTTCCGCGTCGAACGCGGCCAGGGCAGGCTCTCGCTCTCGGCCAGCGCCAGCGGCGGCGGCTTCAGCGAGCTTCAACGCAAACGCCTGCGCGTCGTCTTTCACGGACAGACACCGGCGCGGGTCTCACTCGACGGGCGCCCACATACGCTCGAAGGCAACGCATTCGATTTCGCCAACGACGGGCAGAGCTTCCAGATCGAAGCCGAGCTCGGGGAGCAATGATCATGGCAAGCAGCGCGAAGACTTCGATGTTCCGTTTCTCGCTGGCCGCGGCGGCGCTCGTCGG
>DATLIL010001289.1:0-2804 GCA_035539475.1 Polyangiaceae bacterium | reverse complement strand
ACTCCGTAATTCGTGGTAGCCGGTGCTAGAGGTTGCCCCCCTCGTCACGACTGGGCAAAGTAGGGCGCATGGCCGAGCCCGTTCCGAGCCTCGACGAGCGCGCGCTCTCGGCCCTGCCCATTTTCCCGCTGCCGGACGTGGTGCTGTTTCCATCGGCGACGTTGCCGCTGCACGTCTTCGAGCCGCGCTATAGGGCGCTGACGCGTGACGTGCTGAGCGGCAACAGGCTGCTCGCCATGGCCAGGCTGAAGCCGGGTTTCGAGGGCGACTACGACGGTCGGCCGCCGGTCTACGAGATGTGCGGCGTGGGTCAGGTGGTCAAGGACCTGCAGCACCCGGACGGGCGTTACAACATCGTGCTTCGGGGCGTGGGGCGCGTTCGTATCGTGGAGGAGCTGCCGCCGGAGCAGCTCTATCGCGTGGTGCGCGCCGAGCGCGTCGATGACGAGCTGAGCGCCGATCCGGCGCTGATCCCGGTGTGGAAGACCAAGCTCGGCGAGCTCTGGGGCAGGCTCGGGCCGCACTTGCCGGAGTCACTGCGCGATCTGCACGAGCTCACCAGCGAGGCGGAGACAGCCGGAGCCTACGCCGACACGCTGGCAGCGGCGGTGCTCGCCGATCCCAGCGAGGCGCAGCGCATGCTCGAGGAGCTCGATCCCGCCGAGCGGCTGCGCCTGCTGGTCGAGCGCGTGCAGGAGCTTTCCGACGCGCTCTTCGCTGGACCGCCTTCGCAGTCCAAGCTGAACTGACTCAGAAATTTCCGAGCAGGCCGATGGCGGGGATGCCGATCGAAAACTCGGAGTAGTCGACGTCGTTTCCGGCTTCGCCGGTGAAGCCGAGATCGATGGTAGGAGCGAGGATGATGCCCCAGCTCGGCTGCGGCGTGAGCACGAAGGCGGCCTCGCCGGACAGCGCGAACAGGTTGTTGTCGTTCACGTTGACGTAGGTGATGCCGCCGCGGGGCCAGAAGGTGAACAGATCGGAGAGCGGGATGGCGTAGCCGACACGCGGCGAAAACAGGATGCCGTCGCCGTCGGGATCGCCCGTCTGAGCGAAGAATGCGATCGAACCGCCGACGCTGAGCTGGTCGATCACGAACACGTCGACGGCGCCGCGCGCCCAGTGCAGCGGCGTGAGCGCACCGTACCAGCCGAAGCCGAAGGTGGTGCCGTTGACGTCGAAGTCGCCGGGGCCCGGAGGATCGTAGCTCGCGTGGACGTAGTGGACGCCGAGCGCGCGTTCGATCGCGATCGAGACCTCGCCAGACTTGTAAAAGTCCTGCGCCTGACTCGGGCGAGATGAGAACAGGGCTGCGACGAACAATCCTGCGGCTAACATCGTGCGCGTCATCGGGTCCTCCTTGTGAGAGCTCCCCTTCTAGCAAACACTTGCCGGGTTCGTGTAGGGCCCTGACCGACATCGGCGAACGGCGCTGAAAGGGCGAATTCTCGGCGCTCCAAAAGGGCGCTATGCTCGTGGGGCATTTTGGCGACCCCGACGACCTCAACGTCGTCCCGGATCCGGGCGACCTACTGCTTCATCGACCTCGCTGGTTTCACTGCCTTGACCGAGGCGCAGGGCGACGAGGACGCCGCC
This sequence comes from Polyangiaceae bacterium, assembly GCA_035539475.1. GTDB lineage: Bacteria > Myxococcota_A > Polyangia > Polyangiales > Polyangiaceae > PMG-095. The sequence continues at coordinate 1,208 of DATLIL010001289.1, read as the reverse complement.
GATCTGGCCACGAGCTTCGCGGTGCTCGCCCGAAACTCGCTCGCGCTGGGCGATCGGCTGGTCAAGACCATCGGCGACGCGGTGCTCCTCACCTCACCCAGCGCGGAGTCCGGCGTGGCGCTGGTCGAGCGCGTGCTGAACCTGGTGGCCGAAGAGCCGCGCTTTCCCGCCCTGAGGGCCGGCCTGCACTTTGGCGACGCCGTGGCGCGCGAGGGCGATGTCTTTGGTGCGGCAGTGAATCTGGCGGCGCGGGTGGCCGCCGAGGCCTATGCCGGCGAGGTGCTCGGCACGGAGCCGATCGCCGTGGCGGCGCGCGCGAGCGGAATTCCCGTGGCCGAGCTCGGCGCGGTGCCGCTCAAGAACGTGCGCGGCACCGTGCCGCTCTACTCGCTGGCACTGGTGCTCGGAGTGACCGAGACGCCGGTCGATCCCGTCTGCCGGCTGCCGCTCGATCGGCGTCTGGCGGCGGGCCAGCTGCGCTACCGCGGCACGGAGTACTTCTTCTGCTCGCGGACCTGCGCGGCCGCGTTCGCCAGTAACCCGGCGTGGCACGCCGAGGCGGCCGAGTCGCTGCGACCTACTGTGTCTTGACCGGCACGGGCACCACCCCCGGCGCGGGGATGCTGAACACGATGAAGCGCCGCACCGGATACGAGTAGATCAGGAACACGACGAAGTTCGCCAGCAAGCTGACGGCCTCCGCCGGCGCGAAGCTCATCGCCGACAGCATCATGCGAAACATCAGCAGGTTGAGCGGCATGCCCACGAGCTCGTGCAGCACGAACAGCTTGGCCTGCCGCGAAACACTGCCGGATTGCGCGCGGAAGGCGTAGGACCGGCTACCGAAGAACTGCACCAGCCCGCCCACCAGGAGCCCTGGGGCGCGCGCCACGGACGGCTCGAGCTCGAGCACCCGCACACACAGGGCGAGCACCGCAAAGTCTGCAACGGTGGCCCAGCTACCGACGACGAGCGTGCGAAAGAAGCGAAAAATCCGCTCTGCAAGGGTCTCCACGCAGGTCGCCATGAGCCTGGGTACTGGAGTGCAATGACCGGGCCGCGGGTCCTGACCCAGCTGGACTCGAAAAAGCGTGCCCCTCGCCTGCCCGCTCGCCCCAGCCGTGGCGTTCCTGTGCCTTGCTGCAAACTGCCAGGGCCAGGTGTACCCTCGGGGCGTGCTCGACAGCGATCGTCGGGGACTGGAGGCA
>DATLIL010001288.1:0-3027 GCA_035539475.1 Polyangiaceae bacterium | reverse complement strand
GTCTTCTTCCATCGTCTCGGCGGCGCCATGGCTCGAGTCCCCTCCGACGCGACCGCGTTCGGGCACCGTAACGCGCAGTACTGCCTCGTGGTCGAGACCGGCTGGCAGGAAGCCGGCGCGGGGGACAGCCACCGCGGTTGGGCCACGCGTCTCACCTCCGCCATGGAGCCCTTCACTTCCGGCGCGGCCTACCTGAACGATCTCGGGCGGGCCACGGACGAAGGTCGAGATGCGATCCGAGCCGCCTACGGCCCCAACTACGCGCGGCTCGCGGAGCTGAAGGCCAAATACGACCCGACGAACTTCTTCAGCCACAATCAGAACATCGAGCCCGCTGGCTGATCAGCGCCGCTTCGCCTTGTAATTTTGCAGACGGGTCTGCGGTTGGCGTAGAGTATCTTCCGATACCCGAGCCCCGCGCCCCATGTCGGCAATCCAGCCCAAGATCTACTACGTCGATCGCGATCACGTCACAGGGGCGGTCGCGAACGTATTGGTCTCGTTCTCGGTGGCGGAGCCCTCCCGGCCCTACCTCGACAACTGGGGTACGAGCTCGAAGGAGCTCGTGGCGACGTATGGGCAGATCGTGGCGATGAACATCATCGACAGCGATGCGAAGCCACCGAGCGACGCGGCGCGCGTCGAGATCAATCGGCTGATCACCACGCTGAGCGACAAAATCGTCGCCATCGCCATCGTGCCGGAGGGGAGCGGGTTTCTGGCGGCCGCGAAGCGGAGCGCGCTGTCCATGATCACGCTGATGTCGCGCCGCCCGTTTCCGATTCGCGTGTTTGGAGACGTTGCGGAAGCGTCTAACTGGCTGATCTCGCAGCTCCGTTCGAGCTCGATTCCAGCTAGGCTCGACATGAGCACGCTGGCCACGGCAGCCGAGAGCATTCGCAACGTGCGACGGTCGAGCGACCAGTTCGACGCCCCGCACGTGTGAAGGCATGTAGCCGAGTGTAGCCAAGCGCTGCACCAACATCGCAGTGCAGGGTTGCAACGCTCCGTCTCTAGCTCCTACTCTGGGGGGAGAGTTGATCGTCGCGGCGTTCAACACTCGACGCGGAGGGACCGCGTGGGGCGAGGCCAGCACCGCGGAGGCGTTGATTTTCTATGCCGGAACCCCTGATGTCCTTCACTCCTCACGGTCTTCAGATCGTGCAGGTCGACAATGAGCACGCGATCGGGATCTGGGGTGAGTTCATGCTCGCGGTGTGGCGGCGCAAGACCGAGCTCGCAGCGGTTCAGCACCTCCGGCACAAGCTGGGCGACCTCGGGGCGCGTTACCCCTCCGGTACTGCAACGATCTCCGTGATCGAACAGACGGCGGTCCCGCCCGATAACGACGCCAGAAAAGAGCTCTCTGCGGTGCTGACCACGCCGCGACTCCAATGTTCGAGCCTGGTCTACGAAGGTACGGGCTTTCAGGCCGCCACGGTTCGCGGCGTGGTGACCGCGATAACATTGCTTCGCACGCACCCGGTGCCGCACGTCATTCACGCGTCGGTCAGGGAAGGCGTCCAGTGGTCACTCAAGACCCTGGGTAAGAGCGACTCGGGCAAGCTGGCGGCCGATCTGGAACGAGTGATCGAAGAGCTACGTGGCAAAATCACTTCCGCGAGTGATGCTCGGCGCTGATGTGGTTTCATGTGACCAATCATGAGGCAGTGCGCCACGTGATTACTGCCGGATTGATGATTAGTCCGGCTCGGGACTTTGCCTGCGCTAGAGTGATCGTTCACTTCGTTCCCGGTTGCGTAGGCAGTGACGGAGGGTCGCTGCCGGGCCAACGCACCGGGAGCGCGGGCCGGGAGAAACATGAGTAAAGTCAGGGAAGGGAAAGCCCAAGCATCGGTCATGATCGTTGCTGGGGCGGCGCTTGGAGCCCAGGTGCTCCGGGGACTGGAGGTTCGGGGCTACAAGTTGATTACGGCGGAATCCGCCAGCAGCGCGATCGACCTGTTCGGCGATCATCACCCCGCGCTCGTGTTCCTGCAGCTGCCGATACCCGACGCCGCGGCCGGTGATCTGGCCCGCGAGCTGCTGCGCTCCGACGGCGGCGTCCCGCTGATCGTGGCCGGCACCGATCCCGACGTGAAGAACGCGGCGGACGCCTTCGATCTCGGCGCCTACGAGTATCTCGAGAATCCGACGCCGGACGCGTTTCTGGCCGCGGTGGGCAGCGCGCTCGGTGTGCGCAAGGGCGACGTGCAGCTGCAGTACCTGCGCCAGAAAGACGCGGCGCTCGTGGGCTGGGGCAGCCTGATCAGCGACTCGCCGGCCATGCAGCACGTCGTGGGGGTGCTCAGGCAGATCTGCCGTCGCACCTCCAACGGCGGCGCGCCGACCATCCTCCTCAACGGCGAGACCGGCACCGGCAAGGGTTTCTTCGCCAAGTGCATCCACTACAACAGCGCCCGGCGCAATCACGCGTTCGTCGAGATCAACTGCGCCGCCCTGCCGCCATCGCTGATGGAGGCCGAGCTCTTCGGCTACGAGCGCGGCGCCTTCACCGACGCCAAGACCTCGCGCATGGGTCTGTTCGAAGCCGCCAGCGGCGGCACCCTGTTTCTCGATGAGATCGCCACGTTGCCGCCCGACTTGCAGGCCAAGCTGCTCACTGCGATCGAAGAGAAGCAGGTGCGCCGGCTGGGCGCACGGCAGTCGGCGCGCGTGGACGTGCAGATCATCGCGGCCACGCACGAAAACCTCGAGGCCCGCGCCAAGGCCGCGCTCTTCCGCTACGACCTGTTCCACCGCCTGAACGTCGTGGCCGTCACCATCCCACCGCTGCGCGACCGCCACACGGATACCGTGCTCCTGACCGAGTCGTTCATCACGTCGCTCTGCAGCGAGTACGGCATGCCGCCGCGCAAGCTGACGGACGGCGCCCGCGACTGGATCCGCCGCTACTCCTGGCCGGGCAACGTGCGTGAGCTCAGAAACCGCATCGAGCGCATCATCCTGCTCGAGAACGACAACGAGGTCCGCGCCGAACATTTCGGCCCCGCGCCGGTGCAAAGC
>DATLIL010001287.1:0-1595 GCA_035539475.1 Polyangiaceae bacterium | reverse complement strand
CGCAGCCGCCTGGCATAGTCGAAGGTGTCGGCGGCCGTCTGGATCCGGATCGTGAAGAACGTCCGCGGCTCGGCCATATCGACCAGGAACCACATTCCCGGGATCTGGCTGGCGCCGCTCGCCCAAGAGCTCTCGGGGTCGTTGTCCAGAGCGTTGCCCGGAACCGTCTCGACGTAGGTGTCGGAGGCGCTGGCGGTCCACCCGGTGCTGTCGATCAGCACTCCTGTCGGGGCCTGGGGCGCGCATTCATGGTCGTTGCACGTCCCGCTCTCGCAGTCGTCGGCTGCCGAGCATGCGGCTCCGAGCGGGCACTGGAGCTCGCAATCGCCCCCGCAGTCGACGGACGGCTCGTTCCCGTTCTTCACACCGTCACCGCAACTGGGGACGCCGCACATTCCCGTCGCGACGACGCAGACCTGGCTCAGGCAATCGCCGGCCTGCGCGCAAGCCTTGCCCATGACACAGCCCGGACACGTTGCGCCGCCACAGTCGGTATCCGACTCGTCGCCGTTTCGGATGCCGTCACTGCAAGTGGGCGCCTGGCAGATGCCGTTCCAGCACTGCGCGAGCTCGCAGTCAGCGTTGCTGCTGCAACGGCTTCCGAGCGCGCAGCGGGCGCAGCCGCTGTTGCCGCCACAATCGACATCGCTCTCGCCCTGATTCGCCACGCCGTCCTGGCAGCTCGGTGTCGCGCCCGCGTCGCTTGCTTCGACGGGCGGTTCGACCGTCGGCTCGACCGTCGGTTCGTTGCAACCCACAGCGCAGGGCGTCTCCTCCGTGAACTCACGTCCGCATCCGACCAGCGTGGCGAGAACCAGGGTGACGCTCAGAGGGAGGATCAGGAGTTTCATGGCAGCAGCACGCGTCCAACCGTGTGATCGATTGGGACGGTGTAGGTACTCGTGTCCTGAACTTCGTCCGCCCAGCAGTGATTCGGTGCAACATTCGTCGAGCAACTCTTGCGCACCGATGCAGATCAGCAGCGCTGGATCTCCCTGTAAACCGCTCGTTTACGCTTCGAGACGACACGCCACGCTCCGAGTAGCAGCAGAGCTCCCAGGTAGACACTCGACAGGAGCACCACGACGTCACCGCAGGCCGCGTAGAGCGTTGGCTCACGTCCCACGGGCACGGAGACGACGTCGACGCGTTCGTTGGGCTCCGTCATCGACATCCAGCCGCGGATCCGCCCGCGTGCATCGAAGGCTCCGCTCGCCGCCCAGCGTGCGGAGCGCACCAGCGCGAAGCCGCCTTCGATCGCTCGAACTCTCGACATCAGGGTGTGAACGGGGTCGATCCCACGCCAGTCCGAGGCCGGGATCACCACCAGCTCGGCGCCGAGACGAGCGTGCTCGCGCGCCATCGCCGGGAAGTCGTAGTCGTAACAGATCGCACCGGCGACGCGGCCGTACGGGCGCTCGATCACCCGCAGCGGCTCGTCGCCGCGGATCGAAGGCTCGCCGGGCACCGGATGGTGCTTGCGGTACTCATCCACGATCTCGCCAGCGTCCGTGATGAACAGGTACTTGTTGTCGAAAAGCAGCGGCGCGCGGTGCTGCACGAGCGCGTAGGCCAGCACCAGGTCGATCTGGTGC
>DATLIL010001286.1:0-7611 GCA_035539475.1 Polyangiaceae bacterium | reverse complement strand
CGCCTCGAGCGCCTCACCACCGTGGCGACGTCACTACTCGTCGTCGTGCGCGATCAGCCGTTCGTACTGCCTCCGTCGCCGATCAAGCTCGGCCGCGCGGTGCTCGAGGCCGACCTCGACGTCGCGCTGCAGCAGGCGCTGCTCGCAACGAGTGAGCTTGCCCACACGTCGCTCACCGAGGGCGAACGCGACGGCATCGATGCGGCGGTGCGCTTCGCGCTGGCCCAAGACGAGGAGCACGCCGAGCGTATCCTGCGCGGTATCGTCTTACCGCTGGGGCGCTGGAGCGAGAGCTTGCTGTTCGACATCAACGCCGACATCCCCTCGCTCGAGAGCGGCGACGTCAGGATCGTGGGCGATGCGCTGCTCGGCTACAACGGGCGCTCCTGGGGCATCGCCGGCCACGGGGCGCTCTCGCAGTACGACTTCTCCAGCGGCAACCTGATCTCCGAGACCCTCTCCGTCGGCGGTTCGCTCGACGCCTGGCTCGCCGGCAACGTGAGTCGCACCGTCAAGCTGGAGGGGCGCTTCGTCGGCAAGGCGTCGCTCTACGACACCAGCAAGACCAACACCGAATTCGCCGACGAGACGTCGCTGATGGGCAGCGCCTCGCTGCTCGGCAGCGTGCGTTACCAACCCGGGGAACGCTTCGCAGCAGGCTTGTGGCTCGGAGGCGGCGGGCAATACGAGTGGTACGACACACTGCAGACAGACAGCGGTGCCGCCAACTTCGAAACGACCGAGAACCTCGGCCTGATCCTCAACGCGCGCGTCCGGCTGGAGCTCGCCATCGTGCCACGCTGGCTGGTCACCCGCCTGCGCGTCGACGCGATGCGCTTCGACATCCACCGCGAGTCGCTCAACATGCTGGCGGACGGGATGATGATCACGTCGGCCACCGTGGTCGAGGAGGGATCTCAGCTCGAGGTTCACACCCGCCTGTTCCTGGACGCCGAGGTCGCCCGCCTGGGCGGCTTCGTCCCGTCGCTCAACGGCGGCTTCGACAGCATCTCGTACGACGCACCGGGTGACTCGCACAGCGCCTTCGTGCCGGTGTTCGGCGCCGGCATCCGTCGCGACGCGTTCTGAAGCTCAGTACAGGTCGTGGCTCTCGAGCAGGGTGAACATGCCCTGCACGGAGCGCTCGCTGAAGCGACCGCCACGGCGCTCGATGAGCTCGATGCGCACGCCGCTCTCGGCGTCACCCTGCAGAAATGCCTGGCGAATGCCGCTGTCCTCGACCGTCGGCAGAGCCACCACGGCTGAAGCCCGCTCGATGCGACGGATGGCCTCGTCCAGATCACTGACGGCAAAGGCCACGTGACACACGCCCTCGCCGCGCCGCTCGATGAAGCGGTTGACCTGACACTCGGGCTCGAGCCCCTGGACCAGCACCAGCATGGCCTGACCGCAGGTGAGCACGGCCGACTCCATGGAGGTGTGCGCGCCGCGCGTCGTGCGCCGCTCGGTCACGCGAAAGCCGAGCGCCTGCTCGTACCAGCGGATCGAGCTCTCCAGATCGCGCACGGCGATGGCAAAGTGATCGACGCCCTCGATCAATGGGCCCAGCGCCTCTCTGATTAGAGCTGCTTCCATCCGCAAAGCGCGAGTCTTGCGCCCAGAGCGCGAGCCGTCAACTCGACGCGGCCGGATCCGGGGTGAAATAGCGGTAGAGCTCGCGCGCGCGCTTGCGCCGTCCAGCCTGGACCTCCGCATCGTCGGTCGGCGCGGGCTTGCCCACGGTCTTGTTCATGTCGAGCAGGTAAGCCTGACCCTCGTGAATGACGTAGTCGAACTTGCCGTAGTCGAACCTGGTCGCGCGCTTGATCGCGATGATGTCGGGGTGCGGCTCGACCTCGGCGACGCGTATGATCGAAGAGCCGTTGACGATGGGAAACTTCGACGTCATCTGCAGGCAGCTGTAGGAGTCGCCGAGAAAACCCATCGCGCGCATGTGATATTCGCCGCCCGAAAATTCGGGCAAGAATCGCTCGACCACGAGATCGGGGTCGTCGAAGATCCAGGCCGGGACCGCCTGCAGCCCGGGATAGATGCGGTAGTCGAGCGGCGAGCGAAAACGAGGATTGGAACCCTGCGGTGGAGCCAGGCCCAGCACGCGCTCGGGCAAGCCGGCGTAGTTGAGGTTCGACTTGACGATGACCGGCTTCTCGTAAGCGTCCCCGCGGTGCAGCAAGAGCCGGCTGTACGTCGACTTGCGGATGTCCTTCACGTCGCCGTTCAGCACCGCCGGATAGCGCCGGGCGAACTCGAGGTACTCGTCCGGCACGACCGAGAGGTCGATGTGCACGATCAGCACGTCCGCAGGGACGAACTCCTTCACGCCCTGGAGGTAGACCACGCGGTGGCCGTCCTCGCGCCAGAAGTCCGCGAACATGTCGACCAGGTAATCGCGCTTCACGGCCGCCTGACGCTCGTGCATCAGGATCGCGATCGTGCGCGCCGTCAGCGGCGGGACCAGAGCTGGGTCGGACATCGCTCGGCGAGCTCGTAAGAAGAGACGACACGGGCCTGCTCGGAGAAGTAGGGCGACAGCGCGTCGCCGAGCTCCCCGAGCGTCGGGTAAGTGTAGCGCGCGTCGACGCCGCGGTAGGCGTCGATGGTCTGCACCGTCGTGAGCGGCCAGCCCCTGCGCTCGGCCAGCGCCGCCGGATCGCGAAAGAGCTCGTAAAAGACCTTCCAGGCGTCGGAGAGCCGCACGCCGCTAGCGGTGTCCGGCTGCAGCGCCATGAGCAGACGCCACTTGAAGACGTGGAAGCTGCCGATCGTTCCGCCTTCGAGATCTGCCAAGAGCTCGACGACGGACTCCTGCTGGTCCGGACGCACGAACGAGCGCATCACGAAAAGCCCGTCGCCCGCGAGCACACGGCGGAGCTCCCGCGCCAGCGCGTCGTAGCCACGCGGGAAGGGCTGCTGCATGAACGAGCCGTCGCCGATGATGACGTCGAAGGCTCCATCGCCGACCTCGAGCACGTGCCAGTCACCCTGGACCGCCCTGGCGTCAGCGAGAGCCGGCCTGGGCCAGACGTTGTCGATCATGCCCTGGCTGCGGTCGACGGCGAGCAGGCTGGTGCCGGCGGGCCAGCGCATCGAGGCGATCTCCGGCGTGACCCCGAGCAAGAGCGCGCGCGGCGAGACCGGACAACGCTCGCTCACCAGGCGCTCGAAGATCTCGACGTCTTGCGGGCACGGGCGCAGCGGCGTGCCGATGCGATCCCACCACAGCCACTGCTGTTCCCAGAAGCGAGCAGAAAGCGCCCGGAACGACGCGTCGCCTTCGTCCATCGCGACCAAGACGCTTCAGGTCGATGATTTCTTGGGGTCGAACCAGCGCGAGTTGCCGGAAAGCACGTAGTTGGCTTCTTGCGGGCCCCAGGTGCCCTTGTCGTATTCGTAGATCGGAGTGCTGTCGTCGACGAGGATCGGCTCGACGATGCGCCACGCTGCCTCGACGCTGTCGGCGCGTGCGAACAGGTTGCTGTCGCCGCGCATGGCGTCGCCGATCAGGCGCTCGTACGCGCCCATCTCATCGGGGCGCTGACTGCGCACCATGAGCTCGACGCTCTCGCCGGTCATGACGTCGCCGGCGCGCTTGGCGCGGGCACCAATGGCGATGGCGATGTCGGGGCCGAGCCGGAAGCGCACGTAGTTGGTCATCGCCGGCACCGGCTCGGGAAAGACCATGTGCGGCGGGCGCTGCAGATCCACCAGCACCTCGGTCGCGGTCACGGGCAGGTGTTTGCCGGTGCGGATGTAGAAGGGCACACCTTGCCAGCGCCAGGAGTCGATGTGCAGGCGCAGCGCCGCGAAGGTCTCCACGTTGGAGTCGCGCGCCACGCCGTCTTCCTCGCGATAGCCGCGGAACTGACCGCGCACGACGTGCTCCGGCGAGAGCGTGCGGATGGCCTTGAAGACCTTGGTCTTCTCGTCGCGCAGGGCCTCGCGATCGCCGGCCGGCGGCGGCTCCATGGCCAGGAAGGCCACGACCTCGAGCAGGTGGTTTTGCACCACGTCGCGGATGGCGCCTGCCTCCTCGTAGAAGCGACCACGACCGGAGACGCCGAACGACTCGGCCATCGTGATCTGCACGCTGGAGACGTAGTTACGGTTCCAGATCGGCTCGAGGAAGGAGTTGGCGAAGCGGAAGTAGAGGAGGTTCTGGACCGGCTCCTTGCCGAGAAAGTGATCGATGCGGAAGATGTTCTTCTCGGGGAAGACGCTGGTCAGGGTCTCGTTCAGCTGCTGCGCGGACTTGGTGTCGCGCCCGAACGGCTTCTCGACGACGACGCGGGCTTCCGTCGCGCAGCCGCTCGTGCCGAGGAGCTCGATCACCTGGGGAAAGACGCTGGGCGGGATCGACAGGTAGTAGAGCGGGCGTTTGGCGCTGCCGAGCGCGGCGCGCATCTTGTCGAACAGATCTTTGGTGCGGTAGTCGCCGTCGATGTAGCTCAGGTTGTTCGCCAGGATGCCGAAGGCCTTCTCGTCCACGCCACCGCCGAACTCGGCGATGCTCTCCTTGGCGCGCTCGCGCAGCTTCTCCAGGCTGCTGCCGCCGCGCGAGACGCCGATGATCGGAAACCCGGGATTACCGCGCTTGATCATCCAGTGCAGCGCCGGAAAGATCTTCTTGAAGGCGAGATCGCCTGTCGCGCCGAAGAGCACGAACGCGTCCGAGTTCCGATCGCTAGACATTCAGATCACCTCTTGTCTTCGTGGCGTTCCAGATGACCGCCGAAACCGAAGCGCATGGCGGAGAGTACCTTATTGCCGAAGTCGCCCTCGCCGCGAGAATTGAAACGGTCGAAAAGCGAGGCCGAAAGCACGTGAACCGGCACGCCCTCGTCGATCGCGGCCTGGATGGTCCAGCGACCTTCGCCGGAGTCGGCCACCCGCCCGGCAAACTCTCCCAGGTCGGGGCTGCGGAGCAGTGCCTGCGCCGTCAGGTCGAGTAGCCACGAGGTGATCACGCTACCGCGCCGCCAGAGCTCGGTGATGTCCGCCAGATTGAAGTCGTAGCGGTAGTGCTCCGGATTGCGGAGCGGCGTCGTCTCGGCGTCCTTGGCGCGCACCGTGTGACCGATGCCGGCGTGCTTCAGGATGTTGAGGCCCTCGGCGTAGGCGGCCATGGCGCCGTACTCGATGCCGTTGTGAATCATCTTCACGAAGTGACCGGCGCCAGCCGGCCCGCAGTGCAGGTAGCCCTGCTCGGCGGTGCTCTCGATCTTCTCCCGGCCGGGCGTGCGCGGCGCGGCCTCGATCGACGGCGCCAGCGCGGCGAACAGCGGGTCGAGGTGCTGGACCACGTCCTTCTCGCCGCCGATCATCAGGCAGTAGCCGCGCTCGCGTCCCCAGACGCCGCCGCTGGTGCCGACGTCCACGTAGTGGATGCCCATCTGGGCGAGCTCTCCGGCCCGGCGGATGTCGTCGTGGTAGTGGGAGTTGCCGCCGTCGATGACCACGTCGCCGCGCTCGAGCAGGGGCATCAGTTTCTGGATCATGCCGTCGACGTGTGCGGCCGGTACCATCAGCCAGACGACCCGCGGCTTGGCCAGCTGCTTGACGAAGTCCGCCAGGGAGCTGGCGCCCAGGGCGCCCTCACTGGCAAGCGAGCCGACCGCCTCTGCACTGACGTCGTAAGCCACGCATTCGTGGCCCTTGGCCATGAGCCGGCGCACCATGTTGGCGCCCATCCGGCCGAGGCCGATCATACCGAGCTGCATTCCGTTGATTCCTTTTTGTGGCGAAAGAGTACGCGGGCCGAGGGAAGCACTCTCCTACGGCGCCTACAAGGCGTAAAGTAGTACGCTAGGACACGAAACAGATGCGCCCCCCGAGCGAACAGCGGTACGTCGGCTCCGGCCGAGAAGAGCTTCGCGCGGCGTTGCTGAAGCCGTACCTCCTGCGCCTGCGCGAGGAGCGCGGTGAGCCGGCGGTCAAGGCGCTGCTCGCCAGCGTCGGTATACCCCTGCAGTTACTCGACAGTGACGCGGGTTGGCTGACCGTCGCTGCGACGCGGCGCGCGCTCGGCGAGCTCGCGGTGGCGCTCGGCGAGTCCGCGCTCGGCAGCTGGGGCGCGTGGATGACCCATCCCGAGACACTCGGCGCCTACGTGCGCATGCTGCGTGTCGCGTCCACGCCGGTCGACGCCTACCGCTTTCTCGCCGCCAACGCCGCCGAGCGCACGCGCATCGGCAGCTACGAGCTCTTGAACTCGGCGCACGAGCACGTCTCGCTGGCCTACCGCCCGCGCCCCGACGTGGACGTGGCGGAGCCGGATCAGCTGCTGTGCATGCTGCGGCGCGCCGAGCTCGTCAGCGTGCCGCGCATCTGGGGTCTCGGCGACGCACGCCTGCAGCACCCCGAGTGCGTCACCCACGGCGCCCCGCAGTGCCTGTACGAGCTCGCCTGGGCCACACCGCGGCACCGCGGCATCCTGATCGGCGGCCTGACCGGCGCGATCGTCACAGGCGGCGCCATCGCCGTCTCCGGCAGCACCCTGGCGGCCTCGATCGGCGGCCTGCTCGGCGCCGGCTTCGGCGCCACCGTGGCCACGCTAGAGCGGCGGGTCAGCGAAGAACGCGCCGCCCGCACCTTCGAGCGCCACCGCATCGCCGCCCTGGAGCGAGGCCTCGAGCTCCGCGGCGAGTTCGGCGAGCTCGCCCCGGACCTCGTCGGCGCAACGCTCGGCGGCAAGTACCGCATCACGAGCCGCATCGGCTCCGGCGGCATCGGCGCCGTGTACGCGGCCGAGCACCTCGGTCTCGGCGCCAACGTGGCGATCAAGGTCCTGCGCGGAGCCGCCGCCGCCGACGCCTCGGAGGTCGCGCGCCTGCGCCGTGAAGCGCGCGTGCAGGTGTCGATCGAGCACCCCAACGTCGTACGCACGCTCGACCTCGACCAGCTCTCCGACGGCTCGATCTACGTCGTGATGGAGCTCCTGCACGGCGAGAGCCTGGCCGCCCGCCTGCGCCGCCGCGGCCCCCTGGCCCCGGCCGCCGCGGTGCCCATCTTCATCCAGGTCTGCCGCGCGCTCTCCGCCGCCCACACTCAAGGCGTGGTGCATCGCGACTTGAAACCGGCAAATATATTTCTGTGCAGCGACGGCGTGGTCAAGGTGCTCGACTTCGGCATGAGCAAGCTGAGCGAGGCCGAGAGCCTGACCCAGGACGGCTACACGCTCGGCACGCCCGAGTACATGTCGCCCGAACAGTGCATCGGCGCCCCGGTCGACGGCCGCACCGATCTCTACAGCTTCGGCGTTCTCATGTACGAGGCGCTCTCCGGCGAGCTCCCCATCCGCGGCCGCAGCCGTCGCGAGCTGCTCGACCTGCACCAGCGCGAGATCCCGCTCGGCCTGCGCCTGGTGCGCCCCGATCTGCCGATCCCGCCCGAGCTCGACGGCGCGATCATGAGCTGCCTGCGCAAGCGCGGCGCCGAGCGCCCGCAGAACGCGCGCGAGCTCGAGAAGGCACTCGAGATCGTCAAGCTCGACGGCCTCCCACACGAATACCCTCAGGGAACCCCCAGGCGGCTGCGAGAGGCCTGACCATGGCTCGGGCGGAGTGGGGACTGGGGTTGGCCGCGATGCTCATC
>DATLIL010001285.1:0-2272 GCA_035539475.1 Polyangiaceae bacterium | reverse complement strand
AGTCATCGGGCTGAGCGCCGCCGCCATGGCCCACGACGCTGCTCGACTTCGGTCGGCAGGGTTCTATCGCTACGTCACCAAGCCCGTGCAAGTCGACGAGCTCACCCAAACGCTAGAAGAGATCTTGAACGTTGCTGGTCTCTGAAAGAGCGGCACGCAGAAGCCCCAGCAAGCTGCCGGGCGAGTGATTTGGGGGGACCGCGAAGGCGTTAGCCGTCTTCGCTCGAATCCGAACCGCGGCGGCCCTTGACCGCCCCGTATTCGTGCAAGCGGTACTGGATGGTGCGCACGCTAATGTCGAGCATCTCGGCCGCGCGCACCGTCGAGCCCTGCGCCTCTTCCAGAGTCTTGAGGATGGCAAAGCGCTCGATCTCGGCCATGGTGGCCCCCGGGACACTGATACCGTCCAGCGTCGTTCCCGAGCTTCCGAGTTGCGGCAGATGCTCCTCCAGGATCGCGCTCCCCTCGCACAGCACGACAGCTCGCTCGACCGCGTTCTCGAGCTCGCGCACGTTGCCGGGCCAGCGATGCGCGCGGATACGGGTCTTGGCGCGATCGCTGAATTCGGTGACGTCCTTGTGGTTCTCGCCGGCGAAGCGGCGCAGGAAGTGCTCGGCCAGGACCAAGACGTCCGTTGCTCGCTGGCGCAAGGGCGGCATTTCGATGCCCACCACGTTCAGGCGGTAGAAGAGATCCTCTCTGAAGCGGCCGGCCTGGACGTCGGCCACGAGATCGCGGTGCGTTGCGGCCACGATGCGCACGTCCACGTCGATGGATTCGTTGCCGCCCACGCGCTCGATGCGTCGCTCCTGCAGCACCGTCAGGAGCTTGACCTGGGTGCCTGGAGAAATCTCGCCAATCTCATCGAGGAAGAGTGTCCCGCCGTGCGCCTGTTCGAAGCGCCCCATACGCTTGCGCTCAGCACCGGTGAAGGCTCCGCGCTCGTGTCCGAATAGCTCGCTCTCGAGCAGATTTTCGGCCAGCGAGGCGCAGTGCACGGCGACGAAGGGTTTCTCGGCGCGCGGGCTGAGCGCGTGAACGGCGCGCGCCAGCTCACCCTTGCCGGTGCCGCTCTCGCCGGTGATCAAGACCGTGGCGCGGGAACCGGCGACCTGCTTGGCCAGCCGATAGACCTTCTGCATGGCCGGGCTCGAGCCAAGAAGCCCCTTCAAACCCTCGCCGTGCTGCTCGCGCAGCTGGCGACGCAGGTTCTCGTTCTCCACGCGAACGTTGCGCTCCTGGACGGCCCGCGTGACGGAGAGGATCAGCTCGTCGAAGTCGACGGGTTTGGTGATGTAGTCGCTGGCACCCGCCCGCATGGCGGCAACAGCCGCAGTGAGCTCCGTGGCCGAGGTCGCCACGATCACGGGCAGGTCAGGGTCGCGCTCGTGCAGCTCCTTGAGCAGGCCCATGCCGTCGAGCTTGGGCATGTCCAGATCGGTCACGACGACGTCGGGCGGCAACTCGACGATACGCTCCAGCGCGGCAGCGCCGTCGCTTGCCAGGTCGACCTCGTAGCCCTGGGACGCGAGCAGCGACTTCATTGCCGCTCGCGCCGAGGCGTCGTCGTCGACCGCCAATACCCTCAGTTTGCTCGTCATCAGGCAACGAGTCGTATCACAGAGGCGCTCAGCCGTGGAACAGGAGCGGCATCGTACCGTCGGCAGAAACCCGATCCACGCTGTGATGGCCCTGGCGCCGCCCGTGGCGCTGGGTGTGCTGCGCGCACCAGTAATCGGCGCCCGCGGTCGCAGCTCGAGTCTTCAGACATTCCGGGCAGGGAGGCTCGATGACGGGTACGGCCACCACGCCTCTGGGGCGGACGACGAGGACCGGGCAGGGTGCCAGCCGCACGACGACCTCGGCGACCGAGCCCAGCATCACGCGTGACAGCCCGCGCCGGCCATGGGTGCCGACGACGACGAGATCAGCCTCCACATCGGCTGCCAGCTGGGCGATCTCCTCTCCCGGCGCCTTCCAGCGCACGTGCGCCACGATTCGATCCGGCACCTTCATTCCGCGCGCCCTTGCCTGATCGACTTTCTTGTTCACGTATCCGAGCAGTCGAGCCTCGACGTCGGCCGAGCGCTTGTGAGGATCTACGAGCAACGCGCTCTCCACGTCCCCCGCCGCCAGAAACATGGGAGCGACGTTGACTGCGTGCAGCACGGCGTCAGGCTCTGCCTGGCACAGCTCGAGAGCTCGGTCGAAGGCGAGCTCCGCGTTTTCGGAGTAGTCGACGCCCACGATGACGGTGAAGGTTTGCTTGGAC
>DATLIL010001284.1:0-1804 GCA_035539475.1 Polyangiaceae bacterium | reverse complement strand
TCCGGCGTGTCGGCGCTGAGCGGACCATCAAGGTGCACGCGCGGCTGGTCGCAGCGACCAACCGCGATCTCCGTGCAGCCGTTGCTGCCGGCACGTTCCGTGAAGACCTGTACTTCCGGCTTGGCGCCTTCATCATCACCGTGCCGCCCTTACGCGATCGCCGTGAGGACATTCCGCCTCTGGTTCGCGGATTCCTGGTCCGCGCCGCAGCTCGGATGAAGAGCGATGTCCGCACCGTCTCGGCTGATGCCATGTCGGCGCTGTTGCACTACAGCTGGCCGGGCAACGTACGTGAGCTGGAGCACGCCGTCGAACGCGCGGTGATCCTTGCCAATGGTGCGACCATCCGCCGCCGCGACCTGCCTCCCGAAGTGACGCAGAAGTCCCACCCGCGAGCGGGCGACGACACGCTGGATCTGCAGGCACAGGAGCGACTGTCGATCGAGCGTGCCCTCGAGCGATTTGGCGGCAATCGCAAGAGAGCCGCCGAGGCTCTGAACATCAGCACCGTCACCTTGTGGCGGCGGATGAAGCAGTACGGCCTCGTCTCCTGACGCGCGCTGGCGAGATCGGTCCGACCCTCGGCACGCAATGCCGGGCGCATCTCATGTGTGAGCCAGGTCTCCAGGCTCGAGACCTGCGGATCGCGATCCGCTCTCGATCATTTCAAGTCGAAACGATCTCGACGAAGTGAAAGGCTTTCGCGGCGAGGATCCGCGCGAACTGCCCGGGAAAAGCTGGATCGCGAATTGCTCTAAGAGAGAGTGGCGCGGGGTCTGTTCCAGTCCTCCGACGTGACGCATGCCCGGAGCAGGGCGGTGTCTTCGCCTCCTGGTGCCGGCAGCGTTGTCCTGCCGATCTCTCTGGCATGCCGTAATCGCGCTGACCCGCGTCCGCCAGGACCATCGATCGGGATCTCCCGATACCGCAATTCTGCAAAGAAATCTGGCTGTCTGGTCTGTTCGGACAGCCGCAATGAGGTTGGCTCGAGATGAATGTGTACATGATCGCTGGAGCTGGGGTTGGTACGGCCGCGGCGACGGAGTTGAGCGCTCGCCTGGCCACATTGCACGACGCGATGGTCGCGCACGAACGAAAGATCCGCGTCGAAGGGGCAGACGCTGCGTGCGACGAGGAATGCCCTCATGACGATGCCCGCGCGTTGTGGAGCGAGGCGCTGGAGATTCTTGGCGAGCGTGCGCAGGAGTTGACGTTCCTGCGCTCGCGTGCGGAGCTTGCGTCCGAGCAGCCTGTTGCAGCCTCGGGCGTACGCTCCGATGCTGCGCACCCCGGCCGTCGTGCGACTGGCTCTGTCCGCCGGGCCGTTGCGCGGCGATCGAGGCTGGTCGTGGATGCGTCGGAACGACCCAGAGCGGTCCCCCTGGATTTGTAGCGATGTCGCTTCGCAAGGTGCTGGGTGCAGATGCCGACCGTGTTCACGAGCAGCTCGACGCCCTGCTGGACAGCGAGGACGCCATGATCGTGCTCATCGACGGGTCACGAGCGATCAGCCATGCCCACGGCTTCGGAGCGTCGTCCAGCCAGCTCGAGTTGCTGGCGCTCGAGGTGGAACGGGCGGTACGACGCGTCGCGGGGCCGCCAATCGACAACAGACGAATCAGTAGGAACTACCGTGAATAACGCGAGAAGAGCACTGAACCCATGGATTCCCGGCACGCGTGGTAGCAGGAATGTGTGTCGCAATGGTTTCATGCTGAAAACGACGTTTCGACTCGAAACGTCTCCCTCGACCACTGGCCTCAACCAGGCTGTATTTTGTCGGCGACCTTCGACGAGGTGATGT
>DATLIL010001283.1:0-1801 GCA_035539475.1 Polyangiaceae bacterium | reverse complement strand
CGCTCATCCACGCATCATCGGCTCGATGGGGCAACGGCAGCCTCGGCTGTGGACTGAAGTCCGCCACCATCATTGGAGGCTCCGTGGCATTGGATCGCTCCGACGAACTTTTGAATTAGGACGTGGACTTCTCGTACCTTTCTGCCGCAAACTGTAGATGACAGAATAACTTAGAGCTGTTTGCGAGCTCGCGCCACTGGTATACGGTTTGCTGCGTTATCGCCGGAAGATTCTGTTTTGACCTCCGAGACCCGGTTCTCGTACGAGTTGCCACCGTTCGGCTCCGCGCGCCCCCTGGATTGGCGGCACACGCTGCTGCCCGTGTTCGTTACGGTCTGCCTCCTGGTCTTCGGTATCGCCAACGTTGTCTCCCGCGCGACGTCCCGCGAGGTGGAAGACGGGGTGCTGTGGGTCGAGCGCTCCGCCGGTGTGGTTGCCGCCGAAGTCGCGGCACCCTCGGCCGCCGAACGCGCCGGCATTCGGCCGGGCGATATCCTGCTCGCCATCGACGGCCAGCCCGTCGAGCAACGCAGTCACGTGCTGGCCGTGCAGCAGCATGCCGAGCCGAACGAGCGTCATGTCTACACGCTGCTCCGCCTGGGCTCGCGTGAGATCGCGCAGGTACAGCTGGCGCCGCTGCCGGATGGCGCGGGCCTGCTCTACTATCTTCTGGCCGCCGTCGGCGTCTTCACGCTCCTCGTCGGCGCCGCGGTTCGGGCCCGGCGCCCGGGCGACCAGGCGACCTTACACTTCTTCTGGCTGTCGGTGGCGTTCTTCGGCGTCCTCGCCTTCTCGTTCAGCGGCCGGCTCGACAAGGTGGACTGGGCCTTCTACTGGGCCGACGTGATCGCCCTGCTCCTGCTCCCGCCGCTCTTCCTCCACTTCGCGCTGGAGTTCCCCGAGCGGCCGCACCAGTACGGGTACGCTGCGCTGCTCGCACGCTGGCTGCCGGCCATCTACCTCCCCGCCGCCGTGCTCGGCCTGACCCGCGTGGTGGCCCTGGTCCGCGCCGGGATCGACCCGGCGTACTTCGTGCGCCTGGTCGCGTTGCTGGATCGGCTCGAGTTGCTCTACCTCGCCGCCTTCCTGACGGCCGGCCTCGTCGTGCTCGTCCGCGCGCTGGTCCGGACGCGTTCGGTCACGGTGAAGCGCCAGTTGCGGTGGATCGTCTGGGGCACGGCGCTGGGCGCGATGCCGTTCGCGCTCGGCTACGCCATCCCGTTTGCCTTCGGTGTCGAGCCGTCGCTTCCGATGGAGCTCTCGGCCGTCCCGCTCGGCTTCATCCCAGTAGCGTTCGCCTCCGCCATCGTCCGCTACCGGCTGATGGACGTCGAGATCATCCTCAAGCGCCTGCTCGTGTACACCTCCGCGGTGGCCGCGAGCGTCGTGATCTTCGTCCTCATACTCAAGACCTCTGGCGGGTCGTTCATCCAGGGGGAATCGGACCAGCGCTGGGTGATTGCGTTCCTGGCGACAATCGTCGTGATCCTGCTGGCCAGGCCGGTCAAGGACGGACTCCAGCGCGCCATCGACCGGGCGTTCTATCGCGATCGGTATGACTACCGTCAGGCGCTGGTCGAGTTCGCACGCGACCTCAGCTCGGATCTGGTACTCGACCGTCTGGCCGAACGACTGGTGACGCGCGTTGGCGAGACCATCGAGCTGGACGCGATGGCGTTTCTCATCGCGTCAGAGCGGGGCGATTTCGAGCCGCTACACGTCTACGGGCTCGAGGGCGGCGTCCCTCGCCTGCTGGCTGCGTCGGGCATTGGCGGACGGGTTGCCGCCGGCGATCCTGTGC
>DATLIL010001282.1:0-11100 GCA_035539475.1 Polyangiaceae bacterium | reverse complement strand
GGGCACGATCGTTGCGATGAGCCCGCGCCATGCAAAAACGCAGACGACGCAAGGCGGGCTTCACACTGTTCGAGGTCATGATCACCATCGCGCTGATCGCGCTCATCAGCGGTGGCGTCGCACTCGGGCTCTACAAGTACTCGATCGAGGGCAAGGTCAAGGCGACCCGCACTCAGGCGGGCGTCGTACGGACCGTCGTGAAGTCCCACCGCATCGATTCGCCCGTCGATTGTCCGAGCTTCGAGACGCTGTGCGAAGACGGCCTGCTGGACGAGGCCAGCCCGCGCCACGATCCCTGGGGCAATCCCTGGCTCATCAGTTGCGACGGAGCGAAGGTGAGCGTCCGTACAAACGGTCCGGATGGACAGCCTGGGACGGAAGACGACATCCGGGTTCCCCAGGAGTGATCGGGTCGGTTATGCTGCCGGCATGCGAGGGATAGCGCTGGCCGCAGCCGTGTTCGCCTGGGGGGCCGTCGCTTGCGACGCCGAGTCGCGTGCCTGTCGCTCGCAGTTCGGCAGCGCCCAGGACATCGTGACGAAGGTCAAGAGTGACTCGCCGGACAGCCTGCGTGGCGCGCTGAGCGCGCTCGATGCGGCAATTGTGGCCTGCGACAAGGCCAAGCTCGGCCACGAGAAGGGCGAGCTCACCAAGGCCAAGAACCAGCTCGCCGCCCACCTCGAGGTGCTGGAGCGGCGCGCGGCCCGGAAGAAGAAAGCCAAGCCGACGCCCGAGCAGATCGCCGAGCTCGTCAAGAACGGCGACCCCACCTGCCCCAAGGGTCAGGCTTACCTGCACGGAACGGCCAAGAAGGAGATCCGCTGCACGGGCCCGCAGCTGTACGAGCTCGGCTTCGAAGACGTGAAGGAGTACTTCTCCGAGCGGCGCTACAAGATCACGACCAGCGACTCGCCGCCGATGGTGAAGGCCGAGTTCGGCGCGGAGCTCTACCAGTTCGACTTTCAGAAGCCCAACGACGCGCAGGGTGCTCGCTGCGTCAGCATCTTTCCGGCGCCCGGCATCAGCTGGGAGGAGCTCGTCAGCAAGCTCACCGGCGTCGGTCCCGAGAAGCTCAAGGCGGGGCAGCCGATCAAGACCGCGAGCGGTCCGCTCGGGCTGAAGGTCGAGAATACGGAGAACAAGGTAGTGGCGCGCGTGGGGAACTGTGACTGATTGGGGAACGGCACGCAGCTTGCTCCAGTTGGCGCGAGACCTTCCGCACTGGAGAACGCGCCATGACCAAGCAGTTAGCGATCAGCGCACCAGTTTGCAACGACAGCGACGCCACGATCGGGCGCATGGGTTGACCCGCCCGGAGTGGCACGATGGTGAGAGAGCGGCTCGTCAACGCCTGGGCTCTGATCAAGCAGACGTTCTCTGAGGCGATGGACGACAACGTGCCGCGGCTGGCTGCCGCGCTCGCCTACTACACCGTCTTCTCGCTGGCGCCGCTGCTCATCATCGTCATCGCAGTGGCGGGTGTGTTCTTCGGACAGGAGGCCGTCGAGGGCCAGATCGTCGGCCAGATCCAGGGTCTGGTCGGCTCCGCGGGCGCCGAGGCGATCGAGGCGATGGTGGCCAACGCCGCGCGTCCCGGGACCGGAGTGGTCGCGACGACGATCGGCGCGGGCGCGTTGGTCTACGGCGCGACGCGCGTCTTCTCGGAGCTGCAGGAGTCGCTCGACGCGATCTGGGAGGTGGCGCCGAAGCCCGGTCAGAGCCTGTGGAAGATGGTCAAGTACCGCTTCTTCTCGTTCACCATGGTGCTCGCCACGGGCTTCCTGCTGCTCGTGTCGCTCGTGCTGAGCGCCGCGGTGGCGGGCTTCTCGGACTTTCTCGAACAGCGAGTCCCCGGACTGTCGCTGTTCTCTCTGCTGCTGACGCACCTGGTCGGCCTGGCGCTGACGACCGGCATCTTCGCGGCGATCTTCAAGGTCGTCCCCGACGCCGAGATCCGCTGGCGCGACGTCTGGATGGGAGCGTTCGTCACCGCCGTGTTCTTCTCGCTGGGGCGCTTCGCCCTCGGTGAGTACCTCGGTCGCGGCGCTTTTGCCTCGTCGTACGGCGCGGCAGGCTCGTTCGTCGTGGTGCTGTTCTGGGTCTACTACTCCGCGCAGATAGTGTTCTTCGGCGCCGAGTTTACCCAGGTCTATGCGCGCAGGAGCGGCTCGCCCGTGCGGCCCAAATCCGACGCGGTGGCGACGGAGCGCTCCAGGCCGAGCCTCGGCGGCATCGCCGCGCAGCACTGAGCCGACGGTCAGGCCCAGAGCCCGCGAGCTCGCAGCGCCTGACGGACGCACAGCGCGACACCAAAGAGGCCGCCCGCCGTGGCGGCGCCGCACGCGATGCGCCTGCGCGTGAGCTGAAGGCGCTCGAGGGCCGCTTCGAGGCCGAGCTGCAGCTGCGCGCGCTCGTTGCGGGCAGCCGAGAGCTCGCGCAGCGCTTCGGCCTCGCGCGCCTCCGCGGCCCGTTTGTCCTTCGCCGCGGCCGCGAGGGCCCGCTGGTCCTCTTCGACCTCCAGGTGGAGCTCATCGAGCTCCTCACCGAGCTGCCGGCGCTTGTCCTCTTCTTCCTCGAGCTGGCGCCAGACGGCGTTGACTTCGGCCACCAGGCGCACCTTCTCGGGATCGGATCGCTCGTCGTGCTTCATGGCGGGACCTTGTTCCTGAGCCCGCTGCAGCTTCCGTGCCTTTTCGCGCCCTTGCCGGGCCGGAGCCCGTTGTAGGCTGGGCTCGTGGCCTGGAAGCTGTTCCTGCTCGGCGGCGGCGTTCTGCTGGTGATGAAGCTCTTCTTCATGACCCGCCTGCGCGAGTGGGGCCAAAAGCTCGACCGCGCCGTCAACCTGACGCTGGTCCTGCTCGTGCTCTCTTACGTCGTCTTCTTCGCCCAGCGCTGGCTCGAGTGACAGCTCGTTGGAGAGCTGCTACGGTGGTCTCCGTGCTGAATTCGATCAGACTCTTCACCGGCATGTGCCTGTCGATGCGCGAGCAGCGCAGGGCGACCATGCCGGCTTTCGTCTGATTTTCAGCCAAACGCTCCGGTAAGCCGCCCTCACGTGGGCGGCTCCGATGGTGGCGCGTGCTCGCGTGGGCGGCGCTGGAGCTCCGTTCCGAGGACTCCACCATGACCACGCTCACCACCCGCTTCGTTTCAGCCTCCCTGCCCTACGTCAACGCCGTGCCGCACATCGGCTACGCCTTCGAGCTCGTGCTGGCCGACGCCATCGCTCGCGCTTCGCGGGAGCGCCGCGTCGACACCGTGCTCGTCAGCGGAACCGACGACAACAGCCTGAAAAACGTGCGCGCCGCGGCCGACGCCGGCGAGTCCGTCGCGGCCTTCGTGGACGCAAAAGCCGCGGCATTTCAGGCCTTGCCGGACAAGCTCGGCGTCAAGCTCGACGGCTTCGCGCGCACGTCGCGGAGCGCAGTGCACCGCGCCGCCGTGGAGCACGTCTTCCGCCGCTGCACCGAGCGTGGTGACGTCTACAAGAAGCACTACCGAGGGCTCTACTGCGTCGCCTGCGAGCAGTTCTACCTGCCGCGTGATCTCACCGACGGGTGCTGTTCGGTGCACCTCGTGCCACCCGAGGAGGTCGAGGAGGAGAACTACTTCTTCCGGCTGTCGCGCTACCAGGACGCCATCGCCGAGCTGTTGCGCTCGGGCGCGTTACGCGTGACGCCCGAGGAGCGCCGCAGCGAGGCCCTGCGCTTCGTCGAACGCGGCCTCGTCGATTTCTCGATCTCGCGCTCCGTGTCCCGGGCGCGCGGCTGGGGCATCGCGGTCCCCGATGACCCGAGTCAGATCGTCTACGTCTGGTTCGACGCGCTCATCGGCTACCTCTCGGCGCTCGGCTTCCCCGAGCGCGAGCGCTTCGATCGCTACTGGACGCGCGCGGACAGGCGCCTGCACGTGATCGGCAAGGACATCCTGCGCTTTCATGCGCTGTACTGGCCGGCGATCTTGCTCTCGATCGGCGAAGCCTTGCCGAGCGCCCTGCTCGTCCACGGCTTCCTCAGCGTCGACGGGCAAAAGATCAGCAAGTCAGCGGGTAACGCGGTCGATCCGCTGCCGCTCGCCGAGCGCTACGGCGCGGACGGGCTCAGGCACTACTTCACGCGCCACCTCCCGGCCACGCAGGACGCCGATTTCTCGCACAGCCGTCTCGGCGCCGCGTACGAGAGCGATCTCGCGCACCAGCTCGGCAATTTGGTGTCCCGCACGCTGGCGCTCGTTCAGCAGCATTGCGGCGAGCGTTGCCCTGCCCCCGGTCTTCCGGGCGACGCCGAGCACGAGCTGTGGCGAGCGCGGCAAGACACCGAGCTCGTCGCCGGGCGTTCGTGGGATGCGCTCGACGTCAACGCCGCCGCGCGCGCGACGTGGGACCTCGTCCTGGCGGCCAATCGCTACCTCGACCGCACGGCGCCGTGGCGGCTCGCCCGAGAGGCGGCGAAGGAGCAGCTCGAAACGGTGCTGGCGACGGTGCTCGCCACGATCGAGCAAATCGCGCGGCTGTGCGCGCCGCTCTTGCCGCTCACCTCCGAGCGCATCCTCACGGCGCTGTCAGGTCCGACCCTGCAGCGCATACCGCCGCTCTTTCCGCTCACACACCTTCGGGACGGATGAGCTGGAACACTTCCGGCGGTCCCGGCACCTCGAAGCAACGCTCGAACTCGTCGAACATCTCGCGCGTGATCTCGTAGGTGCCGGGCGGGCGCGCGGCGTTGCGCGCCTCGAGCCGGCTCATGCGCACCTCGGCCGGCGTCTCCAGGTAGTAGAGCTCGCAGCGGGTGCCGGTCAGGCGCTGCAGGGCCGCCGCGCGGTGCTCGCGCCGCCAGTAGCCGCAGTCGAGCACCACTTCAGTGCCGGCGGCCGCGGCTCGCTCGGTCACGTCGTAGATGAGGTCCATGCAGACCCCCAGGCGCTGATGGAAAATGTCCTTGGGCATGTGCTCGCCGAACAGGCGCAGCATCCACTCGTCGATGGACAGGCGCAGCGCCCGGCGCTCGCGCTCGAGCCGGCGCGAAAACGTGGTCTTTCCCGCTCCGACGGGGCCGCAGACGAGGTGCACGGCGCTCATGCCCGGCTGGTATAGCACCGCCGGCCGCCACGATTTCGCCACAACCTCTCCTCGGTCCTTCCCCGGTCTCACCCCACAAGGCGCCACGCCTCGGGGCCAGGATGAGCGGCATGGAGGTACTCGAGGTGAATTCAACCACAAGCTCCCAGGCGAGCTGGCCGATCGTGGTCGGTCCCGTCGCGCTCGGCCTCGCGCTCGGCTTCGGCTCGGGCGTGCGGGCCATGCTCTCCCGTGGGCTGCTGCTGCCGGCGCTGGTGGTCGGGCTGACCGTGGCCCTGACGCCGGCGCTCTACATCGGCCTGAGCTTGAGCGGCGCCGCGCCGCCCGCAAGAGACGTCGCGCGGGCCATCGGCGAATCGCTGTGCTCCGCGGGCCTGGTCATGATCGGCCTCGCGCCGGCGACGCTGTTCCTGGTGGCGAGCACGCGCTCGAGCGGCGTGATCGAGGCGCTCGGCACCGTCGTCATCGGCGGCGCCGCGTTGCTCGGCATGCGCCGGCTGTCGCAGCTGCTCTTTGCCAACCAGCTCGTGACGTTCCGGCCGGTGGCGGTCTACGCCGGCTGGGCCATCGTCGCGCTGTCGCTCGGCAGCAAGCTGCTCGCGCGCTTCGGAGGTCTGTCATGAGCGCCAGCGAGCTGTCCGAGGTCCGTCCGGACTCCGTCGATCTGGTCGATACGCTGCTGCGCGATCGCGACAAGACCTTCGAGGCCATCGCCGCCGAGCGCGACCTGCCCACGCTGGTGCGCTCCCTGGTCATCACCGTCGTGTTCGGCTCGCTGATCTTCGGCGTCGCGCTCGGAGCCTTCCGCGGCGGGCTGCAGATGGTCTACGCCGGCATCAAGCTGCCACTCGTTCTGCTGCTGACCACGGCCGCCTGCGCTCCCGCGCTCACGCTGGTGGGCAGCGCGCTCGGCCGCCAGTCGAACTTTCGCCGTGATCTGGCGCTGGTGCTCTCGGCGCTGGCGCGCACCAGCCTGGCGCTCGGCGCGCTGACGCCGCTCATCCTGCTCGGCGTCGAGCTCAAGGTCGAATACCACCGCATGCTGCTCTGGGTCGTGGCCGCGTGCGCCCTCGCCGGCCTCGTCGGGGTCGTGCATTTCGCGCGCGGGCTGCGCTTTCTGGACCAGCGCGCGGTGCGCTCCACCGCCGTGATCCTGATGGGCGTGTTCGCGATGGTCGGCATGCAGATGTCGTGGACGCTGCGACCGTTCATCGTGCGGCCACGCACCGAGCAGCCGCCGATCGTGCGCCAGGTCGAGGGCAGCTTCTTCGATTCGGTCGCCCGCACCAGCCGCTCGGCCATGGGGCTGTACGAGGACCTCGAGCACGACAGGGAGTACGAATGAGACTGCTCGAGCTCGCGGCGCTCTATCTGCTCCTCGGTCTCGGCTGCGGCGCGGTGGTCCTGCTGCGTCCGGCCGAGCCAGCCAAGCGCTGGCTGGACGCGACGCTGATGGTGGCGTTCTGGCCGCTGTGCGCGCCGTTCCTGCTCTCGAGCGCGCGCACACCGGCTGCCGGCAAGGCCTCGAGCGAGATCGCCTTCCTGGCAGCCCTGCGCCGCGCCGCAGGCACACCGCTCGGCGCGCTCTTGCCGGACGAAGCCACCGCGCGCGCCCTCGGCCGACGCCTGCGCGTGGCCGCCGGCAAGCTCGCCGAGATCGAGGAGCTCCTGCGGCGCCCCGAGTTCGACGAAGCAGGCGCGAGCGGCATCCGCCTGCAGAACATCCGCCGGCTCAAGCGCCTGCGCGATCGCTTCGGGCGCGAGCTCTGCGAGCTCGAAGAGCTCCTGGCCCAGCTCACCACCCAGGCGGAGGTCGTGCGCCTGGCGGGCGCGGCCGACTCGGAGACGCGCGATCTGGTGCGCGAGATCCTCTCACGCGTCGAGGGGCTCGACGCCGTGCTCGACGACGAGCCGCGGCGGTTGGACACCATGGCCGAGAGTCGCTAAAGGTGCTGGATGCCCACGATCCTCGTGGTCGACGATGAGCCCCGCATCCGTGACGTGGTCGAGTACGCGCTCGGTCGCGAGGGCTTCGACGTGGTCGCCGCAAACAACGGTGAGGAGGCGCTCGACAAGGTGCGCGCCGGCGGCATCGATCTGATCGTGCTCGACGTGCTCATGCCGGAGCTCGACGGCCTGAGCGTCTGCCGCTCCGTCCGCGCCGTCAGCCAGGTGCCGATCATCTTCCTCTCCTCGCGGGCCGAAGAGGTCGACCGCATCATGGGTCTCGAGCTCGGCGGCGACGACTACGTCACCAAGCCGTTCAGCCCGCGCGAGCTCACCACGCGCGTCAAGGCCGTATTGCGCCGTACCTCCGGCGCTCAGACCCGTCCCAGCGGCGACAGCATCAGCCACGGCGACGTCGAGATCGACCGCAGCAAGCACGAGGTCAAGGTGCGCGGTGAGCGCGTCACCCTCACGGTCACCGAGTTCTCGATCCTCGAAACGCTGCTCGAGCAGCCGGGCCGCCTGTTCACCCGCGCGCAGCTGATCCAGCGCGCCTATGCGCACGACAACCACATCACCGAGCGCACCGTCGACACCCACGTCCGGCGCATCCGCTCCAAGCTCAGGCCCTTCGACGTCGACGTGATCGAAACCGTGCACGGTCTCGGCTACCGCGCAGCGGAGCTATGAGCTTCGCCTGGCTGTTCAAGATCCGCACGCGCCTGCTGCTGGTCAACGTGCTGATCGTGGCCGTGCCGCTGCTCGGCATCGCCTTCGCGCGCTTCTACGAGCGCGAGATGCTGCAGGCCCTGGAGCAGGACATGATCAACCAGGGAGAAATCCTGCGCGGCATGCTGCTCTCCGACGCCACCGGGCTGCGCCTGGCCGAGCGTCAACCCGTGCTGAGCCACGCCGCCAAGCGCACCCGCACGCGCATCCGCCTGCTCGGCGCCAAGGGCGAGCTGCTGGCCGACTCACACGAAGCAGGTCCGCCCGAGGGCCCCGAGTCGCGCCCGCCGACGATCGTGCCCCGCAGCGTGTCCGAGATGCGCGACACCGCCGAGATCGCGGTCCGCCCTCCACGCCTCGACGTCTCGACGCGAGAAGAGGTGCGCGCCGCCATGAAGGGCAGCTACGGCTCGGCCACGCGCTTCTGGCAGGACCGCGACACGCTCTACCTCTTCAGCGCCCTGCCCATCGTCCGCCAGGGCAAGGTCGAAGGCGTCATCTACATCACGCGCTCGACCAACACCGTGCGCGGCGCCATGTACCGCCTGCGCGGCACGCTTCTCCTGACCCTGCTCGGCGCCCTCGCCGTCACCTTCGTGCTCTCCACCTTCCTCGCCGGCACCATCTCGCGCCCGCTCTCTCACCTCACGCGCCTCGCCCAGCGCATTGCGCGCGGCGATCGTACCCAGCGACTCGCGCTCGAGCGCCGCGACGAGATCGGCCAGCTCGCCCGCGCCTTCGATCGCATGGAGCGCCGCCTCGACGAGCGCGCCCGCTACGTCGCCGAGCTCACCGCCGACATCAGCCACGAGTTCAAGTCCCCCCTGGCCGGCATCCGCGGCGCCGCCGAGCTCCTCGCCGAAGGCGCCGCCGACGATCCCGAAGCCCGTCAGCGCTTCCTCTCCAACATCCTCGCCGACGCCCACCGTCTCGATCGTCTCGTCTCGAGGCTGCTCGAGCTCTCGCGCGCCGAAGCCGACGACGCCCCCGCCGAGCTCTTCGATTACGAAGCCCTCGTGCAAGAAGTCGCCGATCGCGCCGTCGCTCGCAGCCCCGAAGTCGAGGTCGACGTTCTGTACAGGGCGAGCCGGACGCAGCTCCTCGGCCGCCGCGCTCTGCTCGACTCCGCCCTACAAAACCTGGTCGAAAACGCCCAGCAACACGCCGCCCAGGGCACCCACGTCGAGGTCTACGTCGCCAGCACCGACGACGGCTCCATCCGCACCTCGGTCAAGAACCACGGCCCCGCGATCTCCGAAGCCAACCGCAGCAAGGTCTGGGCTCGTTTCTTCACCACGCGCGGCGACTCCGGCGGCACCGGTCTCGGTCTGCCCATCGTCAAGACCATCATCCAGGCTCACGGCGGGACCCTCGAGCTCACCAGCTCCGACGCGGACGGTACCGTCTTCTCCTTCGTCCTCAGCTGACGCGCTGCGCTGGCGGAATTCGCTCGATTCTACAGCAAATTCGCCCGCGTCCATGGCCACGTCCCTGGATTCGCGATAGAGCGCGGCCCGTTCGGTGGCCGTGGGCCCCGGGGTGACGCTGCGGTCTCCCCTGCGCTACCAGCCGCACCCCCAAGCTGCATTTCATGGCTCGTAGTGTGTCCATCCGCCTGCTCTCGCTGCTCGTCACCGTCGCGGCGTTGCTGCTCGTCCTCTCGAGCAGCACCTGCACCAGCAGCGAGAGCCACATCGGCAAGACCAAGTCGTTCCTCAGCGAATGTAGCGCGGACGCGCCCTGTGCCGATCCCGCGCAGGCCTGCTTCTGCTTCTGCACGGTGGCCTGCGACGCCGCGGATCCCTGCCTGCTGGAGCTGGAACGCCTGGGGCTGTCGGTGGACCCGACCCGCATCAAGTGCCGCCCGCCGAGCTGCGAGGCCGCCGGCGGCGACGAACAGCCGGCTGACGCCAGCGGCGTCTGCGACATCACCTGCGCGGGAGACGGCGACTGCACGATCTTCAGCGACGAGCACCGCTGCCTGGGCGGGTTCTGCCGCCTGGAGGCAGCACCCAGCGGTCCCGGTGCCGGCGCGTGCCCTGCGGACATGACGTTCGTTCCGGGTGATGGCGGCGAGACGACGGCCGATTTCTGCCTCGACCGCTACGAGGTCACGGTCTTCGCCTACGCGGCTTGCGTCGAGGACGGCACGTGCGCGGCGCCCGCGGTCGGCAACTTCTACGAGGAGGCCAGCGACGATCACCCGATCGAAAACGTCGCGCCGGAGGACGCCGAAGCCTACTGCGCGTTCGCCGGACGGCGCCTGCCGGGCCGCGCGGAGTGGCAGTGGGCAGCGCAGAACGGCCCCGCGATGGACGAGTTTCCGTGGGGCGCCGAGCCTCCGTCGGCGAGCGACGCGCCGCCGCGCGTCTGTGCCCTCCCGCCCTACCAGAGCGAGACCTGTGCCATCGGTAGCCGGCCCGCGGGAGACAACGCGCTCGGCATCGCTGACCTCAGCGGCAACGTGGCCGAGCTGGTGTTCGTTGATCCCGACTACTGCGCCGCCGGCGGCGGCTACCTCGCGTTGACGGCGGAAGAGCTCTCTTCGACCACTTGCCCCAACTTCGACGCTACGACGGGCTACATCGGCTTCCGCTGCGCGCTGACCCCGTGACGCCCAGGATTTCATGACTCGCCTCCTATTCCCCTTTCTGTTCCTGGTTCTGAGCCTGGCCGCGTGCGAGGAGCCGACACGGACTGACGTCAGCGATCCCGAGGAGACGCCACCCGAGCAGCCTTGCGCGCAGCCCACGCCGCTCGATTGCGACGGGCGCTGCGTGGATCCGACGCGCGATCCCCTGGCCTGCGGCAGCTGCGACCGGGCCTGCGCCGAGGGCAGCGTGTGCGTCGAGGGCGAGTGCACGGAGGCCTGCCAGGGCCTCTACCCCAACCAGTGCGGACAGAGCTGCGTCGACCTGCGCAGCGATCCGGCACACTGCGGGGCGTGCGGCGAAGCGTGCGCCGTCGACGAGGTCTGCAGCGGCGGCGAATGCGCGCGCCAGTGCGGCGCCTACGCGCCGGACGCGTGCAACGGCCTGTGCGTCGACACGCGGAGCGACCCGCGCTTCTGCGGCGCGTGCGACAACGCTTGCCAGGATGGTGAGCTGTGCGTCGGCGGCGTCTGCGCGACAGACTGCAGCGGCGCGCGCTCGCGCGAGTGTCACGGCCAGTGCGTCGACATCGAGAGCGACCCGCGCTTCTGCGGTGGCTGCGACAACGCCTGCGCCATAGGCGAAGTGTGTAGCAACGGCGCGTGCCGCGAGGGTTGCTCCGCGCCGAGCCCCACGTTCTGCGGCGGCGTGTGTGTCGACACCGAGGTCGACCCGCGCGCCTGCGGCGCCTGCGAC
>DATLIL010001281.1:0-12185 GCA_035539475.1 Polyangiaceae bacterium | reverse complement strand
GATCAGAAACCGACGCGGGCGTCGGAGCAGGCGGCGTCGGTGGAGGGTCGGGCGGGGCCGGGGGTGTTCCGGTGACGAACCCCGCGCCGGCACCGCCGTCGTCGTCGGGCTGCAGCTGTAACGCCGTCGGCAAAGCGAGCCAGGGCTGGCCGTTGCTCGCTGCGCTCGGGCTACTTCTCATCGGTGGCCGCCGCAGAAGGACGCGCTGACTCCGGCCGAGTCCTCTTGGTGAGCCGAACGGGCTTCAGGGCACCATTTGAGGGTGCATGCGGAGTCGCGCGGCACAACCAGGAAGGATAGTTACACCTCGGCTGAGTCTCGTCTCGTTACTCCTGTTCCTGCTCCCGAGCTGCAGCAGTTCGAGTACCGAAACCGGGAGCACGGTGTCCTCAGGAGGCGCTTCCATGAGCGAGCCCGATCCCGGCGGAGCGAGCGCGGGCGGCGCCGTCGGAGGCACGAACACTGGAGGCACAGGAGGCACGGACATCGGGGGCAGCAGTGCGGGCGTGAGCGGGCAAGCCGGAACGGACATCGCTGGCGGCTCGGCGGGCGAAGGCCCAAGCAGCGCTGGTGCTGCCGGCACGAATACGGGCGGCGATGGCCTCGGGCCCTGCTCGGGGACGCCCGACGAGTGTGGGGCGGCCCGGGAATTCAACGCCTACCGCACCACTCATTTCCAACAAGGGGAGTGTAACAACCCGCTCGTGTGGCACGAAACCCTGGGAACGTTCGCTCACGATTGGGCCCTTCAGACCTTCGACGAACAGGAACATTCGTTCGGGCCCTACGGTGAGTCACTCGGCTACGGTGACGACGGCGGGGTCCACGACATGGTCTTCTTCATCTCGGAGTACGATCCGCCGGGCGAGGATCACTGCGCGCCCGACGGATCGTTCGTCGCGAGCCACCACTGCAACACGATGCGCTGCGACGCCTTCACCATCGGTGTCGGCGTCGTGCGCGAGGCCGGCAAACTCTACCTGGTGGTGGAGTTCGGCGGCATGGACGGGAGCTCGATTTGACTCCCGCCCCGGCCTTCACAGGTTCAT
This sequence comes from Polyangiaceae bacterium, assembly GCA_035539475.1. Taxonomy (GTDB): domain Bacteria; phylum Myxococcota_A; class Polyangia; order Polyangiales; family Polyangiaceae; genus PMG-095. Next base: position 11,136 of record DATLIL010001281.1, on the reverse strand, counting down.
GAACGGATCGCCGACCAGCATCTCCATGCCGAACTCGCGGAGCTCTCCGTCGGAGGTGGCCTTCTGGTACTGCTCCTTGTTGCGTTCCAGGTGCGCCTTGCCGAGGTAGCTGCCGGACACGGTCTTCATGTGCTTGTACATCGTCGTGTGCTTGGCGTAGTGACCACGCCAGAACGGGTCGCCGCTGCCGGCGATCGATTTACCCGCACCGTAGACGAAGCTCATCAAGACGTTGGCGGCGACGCTGGCCCCGGTGTTCACGTACGAGGGTGAGCCGGGCTGGTAGTAACCAGACACCGCGCAACCGTCGAGCGCAGTGAACAGGCCGCCCTTGGTGATCGCCGCGGCTTCCTGTGAGGTCACGATCGAGAAGTACTCGTTGGAGTGAACGTTGATCTGCAGCACCGAGTAGATCGCCGCGTTGGCGTGCTCCTTCAAGATGCGCGCCTCTTGCCAGCCCTCGTCCACCCACTTGCGCTGGAAATCGGTGACGAAGCTCTGCACGTCGGCGTAGTTCTCGGTCGCCCAGCGCTTGTAGCAGAGGTTGTTCGAGCCCTGGATGCAGGCGTAGCCGGTCTCGCCGTTCGGGCCGGGCTTGCCGTAGATGTCGAGCTTGGTCTTGCCGAAAGCGTCCCAGGCCTTCTCCGGCTCCTCGCCGATGTCGGCGGACACGTAGTAGTAGCGCCCGTTGCCGGTGAACCCGCCCTGGTAGTAGCTGATCACCTTGTCGAGGTACGGGCCGAGCTGCGCGGCGAAGCCGTCGTAGGTGTTCACTCCGTCCGTACCGACCGGCATGTAAGAGGTCCAGATCTCGGGATCCGGCGCGCTGCCCCTGGCGATGAAGTCGAAGTCGTGCGCGGGCACCGTGAACTGCGAGGCGTAGCAGTTGTAGGTCTCGACCCACGGGATCGGGCAGAGAGGCAAGGTGGAGCCCTGGGTCAGGCGCTTGCTGAAGACGCCGTCGAGATCCTCGTAGTAGCGCGGCAGCAGGCGCGTATCGGCGGTATCGGTGCGCGACTGAAAGAACGACGGCAGCTTGATGTTGCCGACGAAGAGCACGCCCTCGAGCGCCGAGTCGACGCTACGCTGCTGCTGGATGTGGGATTTCACGGTGGCGAAGCCCCAGTCGTCGATGCCTTCGATCACCTGCAGCGCGATACCGAAGCCGCGGCGCTGCTTGGCCAGGCTGACGTACTGGTCGAGCTTGCTCGAAATGCGGCTGTAGAGGCGGCTGTCGATCAACACCAGCGCCTTCTCGTTGGTGAGCCCGGACGGCAGCGACGAGGTGAGCTGCCACAGCGCCGGAGTCAGCGGCGGTTCCCAGCCCGAGAGTGACGTGTGCGCCTGAACGCATTTGTAGCTCGCGCCCCCGAACTCGACGATGTTGCCGACGGCGTAGTTCGTCTGTGCTGCCCAGGCCGTCGTCGCGCACGCGTTGGGAATGCGCCAGAGCGAGGGCGTGTTCGTCGGCTCCCAACCGGTCCTCGAGGTGTGGCCCTGGACGGCTTCGTAGACCTTGCCCGAATACGACACGCGCGCGCCCGTGGCGTAGGAGGTGTTGACCTTCCATGCGGGGTTGTCGCTGACGGTGCAAGACGACAGAGCCTCGTCGGTGACGCCGAGATTCTCGTCCAGGCCGGCATCTCCGCTACAACCCATCGTCAGCCAGACGGCTGCAAGCATTGCCGGTGCAGCGAGACCATTGCGAACTGAAAACATGCGAGCTTCCTCCGTGGGCTCCACAAAGGGACCCTGGTCCTGCAACGAACCACCTGGTTCACCCCGACGAAAAAAAGGGACGTTGCCCGGCACCGGCCGGGGTGCTTCACTTGGCTGGTGAGGCGAAAGTCGTGGAGGTACTGGGGATTGCTGCTCGGATGGGCGCTGGTTTCGTGCGGCGGCCTGACTGACGATCTGCACAGTGAGTCGTCGGACGGCGTCGTCCCCGGCCAAGCGGACGACGAGCGGCCGAGCGAGCCCGTCGAGGAGGAGCCCGCGACAGGTGGTACGGACGGCACGGGAGATCCGGCGTCAACCGGCGGCGCTGCCAGTGCCAGCAGCGCTCCCGAGGACCCATGCAGCGCTGTTTGTCAGACTCTGGAAGGCTGCGCCGAGAAGCCGCTGGCAGAGTGCCAGGAGCGCTGCGAGCAGAGCCTCTGGGTCGAAGCGCATGAAACGCGCTGCCTGGCGCTCCGGGTCTACTGGATCGACGAAGAGGGCTGCGACGTGATGCTCGAAACCTACGAGCACTTCGAGCCCGACGACGACTGCGCCGACTGAGACGTTCTCGCTGCGGCACGGGGTTCGCATCGATGCATCTCGCGTGCACGTTGCCACCTCGCCCCATAGCCCCCGGCGCCGCCGTAGCGTGCCGGGCTGGCTGGAGCCGCTGCTCAAATTCCTGCTGATTGCGCTGTGCGGGGTCACGGTCCTGTACCTGGTCGCCGCGAACGCCTTCCTGTGGCTGGGTGGGGTCACAAAGGTGCTGGCGACCACCGACGACATCCACGCCACACTTCGGCGGGGGTGGACGTTTTGGCCGGGTGAGGTGTACGTGCGCGATCTCCGGCTCACCTTCCAGGATCAGAAGGTTCAGTGGTCGCTCGACTTGCCACGCGCCAAGGTCTGCGTGCAGCTCTTCGAGCTCCCGCGCCGCGTCTTCCACGCGACGTGCGTCCAGGGCGAAGGCATGGTTTTTCGCGTGCGTCACCGGGTCCAGCCCGAGGACGCGAAGCGGCCGCACGTCGCCGCGCTAGCGCCGATCCCCGAGTTCGAGACGCCTGCGCTGTTGGAGGCGACCGTGCCAAAACCACCACGACGCAACCCCGACCTCTGGACCGTCCACCTCGAAAACGTCGACGTGGGGTTACGCGAGGTGTGGGCGCAGCAGTTTCGCTATCTAGGTCGCGGCAGAGCGCGTGGGGCGTTTCGGTTGCACGCCGGGAACTCTCTCTGGGTGAAGCCAGCCTCGCTCGAGCTCGAGCCGGGTCGACTGCTGGCCGGCGACATACCCGTGGCGCAGCGCTTCAATGGTCGCATCGGCGCTCACGTTGATTACTTCGAAATCCTTGGACCCCAAGGCAGACAGGTGTTCGAGGAGATCTCGGCCGACCTACGCCTCCACGGCCGTGAGGTGCAGCTCGACGCGGCGACTTTGTTCATCGATCCGAAGGCCAACGTTCGCGTCGATTCTGGCTTGGGTACACTCGAGATCGCCCTCGAGGTTAAGCGTGGCGTGATCGACCCTCACAGCGTCATCGCCATCGAGAACGAGCGCGTGACCGTGGAGCGCCCGCCCTTCACGGTCCACTTGAATCACCCCGCGCTCGAGCTCTCGGTAAAACCAGACGAACACGGCCAGGTGCAGGTGACGGCGCTCTCCGCGAGCCTCGAACGGCAGGCGCGACCCGGCGCAGGCGTCACTTCTGGGGTCATGGCCATCTCGCTCGAAAACTCGAGTCGCGATACAGCGGCCGGGTGGTCGTTGCTACGCGGCGAGCTCGAGGTGCCGGAGCTCGAGGTCCCCGACTTGAACTGGTTTCGCGACGAGTTTCCCGCCGGACTCGAGCCCCTGCGTGGGGCTGCGCGCGCGTCGCTACGGGCGCGCTATGCGCCCAAGAACTTCCGGGCGGACCTCGCCGGAGACGTGCGGCAGCTCGAGCTGGCGCTCGGCAACGGTGAGAACCGCGGCCTGGCGGCGCTCGCTCACACGAAGCTCAACGGTCGCCTCGAGCTCGGCAAGGAGCGACGCCGACTGGCGGTCGGGCTCGGCGCCGAGCAGGCGGAGCTTCGCGGGCCACTGCCTGAGCGAGCACTCCGCGCCGGCGCCAAGAGCTTGAAGTTGAGCGCTGAGCTCGCCGCCGAAGGCTCCGAAGCTCGAGGTTCGCTACAGCTTGCCGCTAAGTCGGCGCGCGGGCGGCTCGGTAAGTCGCCGTTCTCAGCTGACCTCGACGCCAAGCTCGCACTCCCTTCGATCGACCTCGAGCAGCGCAGCGCTCGCGGGTCGGGCAGGCTGAGCGTCAGGAACGGCGCCTTGCGCGCAGGCTCTTATGCGGTCGCGGGGTGGTGGGCCGACGTCAACCTGGGCGGGGCAGAGCTCTCGTTCGCACGAGGCGTGAGGGCGAGAACGACGTTCGACACGAAGCTCCGCGACGGCGCGCCCCTGCTCACGGTGCTGGCCGCGGAGGGCGAGCTTCCGCGCTGGGTCGAACGGATCCTGCCGCTGAACGAGATCGAGGTCTCTGGCCAGCTGTCGCACCGCTGCCACGTCACCGAGCTCCTCATACCGCAGGCCAGCGGTGGTCTGCTCGAGGGGAGCGGGCGTCTGGTCGGCACGAAAGGCGGAACACAGGCCGCCTTTCTCCTGCAGCTGGAAGCGCTCAATCCCCTGTCCGCGGGCGTGAGCATGGGCACCGACGACAGCGGCGTCTCGCCGCTGGCCGGAGAGGACTGGCTCGACGAGCACGTGAGCCGGCTCGTGGCCACGGCACGCGCTGCCAGTCGCTGCGAGTGAGCTCAGGGCAGCTCGGTCGTCAAGCGCAGCGCATACAGCTGGTAGGTGTAGAGACTCTCGTCGATCTTGCTGCCGTAGCTGGCGGAGTTGCCGCCGATCAGGCTACCGAACGAGAGCTCGCGGTCCCACGGCTCCTCGTCGCGATAGATGTACGCCTCCGAAAGGACCGTCCCCACTCCGACCAGGTAGCGTTTGCCGGCTTCGAGCTCGTAGTCGAGCGCGCCCGAGCTGAAGAAGCCGCTGACCGCCGGGTTGTTCGTGGTGATCAGGCTGGCGACGACGTCGAAACTGCTGCCATTCCATGCGCCGACCACCCAGCGCAGATCACGCGGCTCTTCCAGGTTCAAGTTCGCTTCCAGCGCGGTGATACGTCGGTTCGAGTGCACGTCGAGCACGTTCCCGACGATCTGCTCGGCGCCGAACGGATCGACGCCTTCCCCGACGCCCGCCACGTCGACCGCGCTGGCAGCACACGCGTTGCTCGCGTCGCAGACGTTGCCTCCGCCGGCGCAATCGTCGGTCACGCTGACGAGACTCACGCCGTCGTCCGCGCACTCACCGATCGCGTTTCCGACGCAGCCCGTCTCTCCGGGGGTGCAAGCCTGACCGATGCACTCGGGGGTGTCTGCCAGAAGAGCGCAAGTAAAGCCGTCGCCACACTCCTCGAACAGCATGTAGCCGGCGCCGTACGCGTCGCACATCTTGATCTCCCCATCGCGACAGACCACCTCGAAGGGGGTGCAGATGACGGGCACGCATTCGCCTCCCGCGCACACGTCGTCACCGCACTCCGTGCCTTCTTGCGGGTACGTTCCCTGGTCGGTACACGTCTTGAGCAGGTTGAGGTGGCAGACCGGTTGACCCGGAACACAGTCGTTCAGGGCGCAGATCGCGCTGCTCGTCGCAGGGGTTTCCAGGCAGTGGTAGCCCGTGTCGCATTCCTTCTCGAGCACCGTCTCCAGGCCGTCCGGGCAGGCGTAGACGGCATCGTCCATGCAGATTTTCGTGCCCGCCGTGCAGCTTGGCTCTTCACACTTTCCCTCGAAGCAGACTTCTCCCTCGCTTGCACAGTCGACGCCCGTATCTTGCCAGCCCGTGCCGGTGGCGCTGCACTCCACGACGCGGGCCCCGTCGCAATCGCGTTCACCCGCTTCGCACGTGGGCAAGCCGCAGCGCGCCAGCACCGGGTCGCAGATCTCGTCGCCCATGCAGATGTCGATGAGTGCGATGTCCTTGCCGCTCACGCCGCAGGTATAGACGTCGCCGTTGCGACACAGGCTCTCACCTGGCGTGCAGTCGGCGTCGACGCACTCGCCCTGCTCGCAAATCCGTCCGTCCTCGGCGCAGTCCGTCCCGCCCGGCTTCGGACCCGCGCCATCCGCGTCGCAGATCGTCGCGACGTCTCCGTCGCAGGTTGCCTGGCCAGGGAAACACGTGCTGCGGCAACTGGCTTCATCGCCCTCTTCCCTGCACTCCTCGTCGTCGCTGCAGCTTTCGATCAGCGACGGCGTGCCGTCGTCGCAGAGCCAGACCTGACGCTCGCTGCAAAACGTGCTCCCTGGTTCGCATCCCTCCGCTGCCGGAGGATCCTTGGACGAGCTACCGCAGGCTCCTCCGAGCAGAGAACCGCACCCAACCATCAGCCATGCCTGCCAACGCATGCCGGAATAGTGCCCGAAGCCGGTGTCCCCCGTGACAACTAATTCGGGAGTTCAATGGAGACGGCAAAATAGAAGCGTCCCGGGATTACTGCGCTCCGCCGTGCGTCGGGAACGCGAAGCCGAGCGCCACGCCGGCGTAGCCGAGCACGAGGCGTTGGCACTCCACGGTGTTGCCCTCGCCGTCGTCACAGTGCCCCTCCGCTGGGTTGAGCAACGTTGCCGCACCGATGAACGTTCGAAACAAGAAGCCGCCGTCGCTCAGGTACTCGTATTGGCCGGCGACGTTGAGCCACCCCGCGAGCGGGTAGCTCGCCCACGGAGCATGCTCCTCCATGTACTCGAAACTGTCGTAAGGGCTCGCGGACACGCCAACGTCGACGCCGAGCGCCGAGGCATCGAACACGAAGCGAGGCGTGACCCACAGGCCGGCTGCGGTCTCCCAGTCGATGTTGCCCGTCAAGGTTCGGCCCACACCGCCGCCGACGGACAGCCACGTCAAGGGAGCGTACTCGAGCTCGACGCCCATGAGTCCCAGGGGTGCCTGTACGCCGAGCTGAGCGGCCAGCGAGAGCCGCCGCTCGCTCCACACGGCGTTGGCCAGGGGCTCTTTGGTCTCTGGCGCTTCCGACCAGTCCTCTGTATCCGTCGCGGCACACGCATTCTTCACGGTGACGCCGGCCAGCAACACCGTCATGGCGAAAATCAGCCCGAGAATCCGCATGAAGGCACTGTTGTGCAACGACCGTACCGGACCGTTCCAGCTCAGGGGCAGGTCACGTCTCGTGTCAGCTTGCCGGCACAGTCGGTGGAGGGGTCGGCGAGGGTGCCGTCGGGGCAGGTGGCGTTGGTCCAGCTGATCGCAGCGTAGGTCGTGACGCTGGCGTCGAACGTGGCGCAGGTGAAGTCGACGTTGTCGAAGATGACGGTGCCCGTGCTGAACTGCGCGCCCGTGAAGTCGGCGTTGTAGGCGGTCGCGCCGTTGAAACTGATCTGATAGATGCTGCCGTTGCTATAGGGCGTGATCTTGGCTGCGGTGAAATCGGCGTTGGTGAGATCGGCCCCGTTGAGGGTCGTCCCGCCCAAAGACGAACCCAGCTGCGCGCCCGAGAAGTCGGCTCCCACCATCGACGCGTCGATGAAGTCCGCGTTACCCATGTTCGTGTCCGTGAAGTCGCCTCCGTCGAGGATGCCATCGTCGAAGCTGCTGCCCACCAGGTAAGCCTGGACCCAGATCGCGTTGATCGCGCTGACACGCTTGTACGACGTCGGCCCGCCCATGATGCTGAACAAGATGGCGCCGTCGAGGTTGGCGTCGTCGAGGAAGGAGTTGCTCAGATCCGAGTCACTGAAGTTCGTGCCCGAGAGCACGTAGCCTTTCAGCCAGAAGGTGCTCAGATCGACGTCCATGCAGAGAGAGTTCGCCACCAGCGGGCAGGGGGCTCCAGGCTCGGTCTGACCGCCGCCGTCGACCGGCGCACCGTTGGTGAAGATGACGGGAGCGGAGCCGTCGCACGTCAGCGTGTACGAGCCGTCACCATTGTCCGCGACCGCGCAGGTGTCTCCGTCAGTGCCGTCGCTGCCGTCGACGCCGTCCGCACCGTTCGAAACGATGGCGGGGTTCGAGCCGGGGCAGCTCAGCACGTAAGAGTCGGCCGATGGCGTGACCGTGCAAACGTCGCCGTCAGCGCCGTCCTGGCCGTTGGTGAGCATCACGGGATCGCTGCCCGGGCAGTCGAGCAGGAAAGTATCGGGATCGAGCTCGGTCACGGCGCATGGCGTGGCGTCGATGCCGTCCTTGATGACGACCGGAGTCGAGCCGGGGCAGTCCATGGTGTAGGTCCCGTCCTGGTTGTCCGTGACGCTGCACGACTCACCGTTCGTGCCGTCCGCACCGTCCGCGATCGTCACCGGATCGCTACCGGGGCAGTCGAGCTCGTAGCTGCCGTCCAGATTGTCGTTGACGGTGCAGACGGCGCCGCCGCCCTCGGTGGACATGACGACGTCTTCGCTGCCCGGACATCCGAGCGTCAGCGTGCCGTCCATGTTGTCGACGAGCGTGCACGGAGCTGCCGCTGCTCCGTCTGCGCCGTTTTCGCCCGGGTCGCCCTTCGCTCCGTTGGTCAGGATCACGGGGGCGGACCCCGGGCAGGTCAGCGTGTAGCTGCCGTCCGAGTTCGTGGCGACCTCGCAGGACTCGCCGTCAGCACCGTTCTCGACGACGATCGGATCGGAGCCAGGGCAGTCGATGACGAAGGTACCGTCGCCTTGATCCGTCGCCGCACAGGCAGCGCCAGCGCCCTTGTTGCTGACCACCACCGGCTCGGCGCCGGGACAGTCGAGCACCACGCTGCCGTCGTCGGCCGTCGCTGCTCCACAGGCCCGCACTTCCGACGACCCGCCGTCGCCGCCGCAGGCACAGAGTGCGAGTGACAGACCCAGAGCTCCCAGCCCCAGCGAAGACCCGTATTTCATCGCAGCAAGGTAACAGCGACCTCACCCCTCAATCGCTCCCAGGCAGCCGTTGCGACACGTTTTGTGCGCAAGTGTGGTCGAGGCTCGTCAGCTGACGGCGCTCTCGAGGACGGTCAGACGCTTGGCCAGAGCGTCGAGCCTGGCCCGGCACCCGAGCGGGAGAGTGAGCTGCGGCGCGGTATGGCCGAAGTCGACGTCGCAGACGATCGGAAAGCCGTAGGCTCGCGTGCGTTCGAGTACGACCTCGCGTAGCTCTTGCTTCTCGGTGTCCGAGTAGCGCATCGGTCGTCCCACGATCATCCCCTGCAGCTGCCGAAGCACGCCCATGTTTTCGTAGTCCATCAAGATGCCGTCGACGGTGGCTGGCGACGGCTTCTCCTCCGAGGTCTCGAAAAAGAGGATGACGTCGTTCCACTCGGGCCAATAACGAGTGCCCCGCAGGTGCTGCAGTGATTCGATGCAACCCCCGGCGAGGACACCCTCGCCTCGTCCGCCCTTCACCCAGCTCCAGCCGGGAGACGCCGTGAGTGCGCGGGGGCGCGTCAGGTCGAGCTTGCGCTCCCAACTCAGGGTCTCCTCGGTCCACGCGGGCGCGGGCGTCAGCTCGCCGATCGGCGTGGGATCGCGAACCACCTTCTCGAACCAGACCTTGGTGTACTCGAGCATGGCAGGGTGTTCGGCGAAGTCAGTCAGCAACGCCGGACCATTGCAGGTGACGAGTCCCGTCTGCTGCCAGATGGCCACGTTCAGGACGGTCACATCGGAATACCCCATCACGAGCTTGGGATTGTCGCGGATGAGCTCGAAATCGAGCAGCGGAAGCAGGTGACAGGAGTGGTCGCCGCCGATCGCCGCCAGGATCAGCCTGACCTCGGGATCGCGGAACAGCTGGTGGATGTCGGCTGCCCGCGCTTCGGCCGAAGCCGACACGTATCCGGCTTGCTCGAGTGCGTGCTGCCCGAACTTCACCTCGAAGCCCATGGCCTGCAGCGCGCGGACCCCCTGCTCGACACGGTGCGGAAAAGCACCCGCTCCACCCCAAGAAGGACTGATCACCCCGACGCAATCGCCTGCTCGCAGTCGGGGCGCCTTGATCGCTGGTTTCAAACCATCACCACCACGCTAGACGCCATGCGTGTCTTGTAACACGCGACCCCACGTCAGCGCGCGCCAGGCGCCTTGCTCGTAGATCTCGGGTCGCTTTCCGTCGAAGAGCGGCGTGTAGCGGGCGATCGCCTCCGGCACATCCGTGGAGACGAGGCCGGACAGGACGAGAACGCCGCCGGGGGCTCGCCGCGCGACGAGCTCCGCTGCAGCGCCTGTGAGGACGGGGAGCAGGATGTTGGCCACGACGAGCTCGAACGTGCCGCTGGTGTCCGCGAGCGAGCGTGAGAAGTGCACGCGCTCCTGTACGGCGTTGATGCGCACGTTCGCTTCGGCGTGGGCGATGGCGAGCTCGTCGATTTCCACCGCCTGCACCTCCGCGCCGAGCTTGGCGCCGGCGATGGAGAGGATGCCGGAGCCGCTACCGAAGTCGAGCAGTCGCCACGGCGACGTTCGCGGCCGGAAGGCGTGGATGGCTTGCAGGCAGAGCTGCGTCGTTTCGTGCGCCCCGTTGCCGAAGCCCGGACCTGGGCGCAGCGTGAGACAAATCTTGCGCGCAACTTCTGGCGTCGCAGGCTCGGCGTGCTCGCCAACGACGATGCTCCAGACAGGCGGGATCGTGATGGCCGCGACGGGCAACATCGTTCTCTTGTTACAGGCTCGTTTCCGCTCGAGCCGCGGTCAGTTAACGACGGAACAGCATGCAGCGGGAAGCAATTTTTCTAGAAGCTTTGATGGCCCTGCCCCCATCAGCTACCGATGCAAGCAACGACTCGCGCAACGGCTGTTTCTGGTGTGGCACTCGCTGCGGTGCTGGCGACAGCGGGATGCTCCGCACCGCCAACGGAGCAGCTCGGCAGCATGAGCCAGGCCGAGTACGTTGCCTTCCCGAACGACGAGGTCGTCTATGACTACTACGTCGGCAAGGGTCTGACGAACTTTCAGGCCGCCGGCGTCGTCGGAAATCTCGAGCAAGAATCCGGGCTCGATCCCACGATCGAACAGTACGGCGGTGGGCCGGGCCGCGGTCTCGCGCAATGGTCGACGGGTGGTCGCTGGGACACGGCCGAGGGCGACAACGTGCTCGACTTCGCGGCGCAGCAGGGACAGTCGGCGACATCGCTCGGCTTGCAGCTCGACTTCATCTGGTACGAGCTGACCACCTTCCCCAACTACGGTCTGGCCGAGCTCCAGGCGAGCACGACCCTCGACGAGGCGACGCAGGTGTTCGAGGACATGTACGAAGGCTGCGTCTACGCCAACTTCCCCGTCTGCAACTTGCCTCAGCGTATTAGCTACGCCCAGGGCGTGCTCGACACCTTCGGCTCCGAGCCCGGCACCGGTGGAACTGGAGGCGGAGGCAGCGGAGGCGGAGGGACTGGCGGC
>DATLIL010001280.1:0-7577 GCA_035539475.1 Polyangiaceae bacterium | reverse complement strand
GCATCTTGGTCACACTGTCGTCTTCACTCGCTGGTTCGTGCGGCGACGTGTGCTCCGACATGCCGACTCGAGAGTAACAAGTCTTGTCCCGGCGTGCGTTGCGATCGCGAAATGCTCTCTCTCGCACACTGTGTGTTGCAGAGGTAGGGACAGGTGCTCATCCGTTGTCAGCGCAACGGATGCGCGCGCGCGTCGCTATTTACGGCGTTTTTCCGGTGTGCAGCGCCACGGCACTGTTGGCCGCGACCGCGATCGTCGCCATGCCTTGCTCGTCGACGGTAACGGTTCCGGCGCAGCCAGCCGGGGTCAAGAGGTCGCTGTACGTGCCTGCCGGCAGCGACGTCTGGAACGCCTGCTCGAGAGCATTGTCTTCGCGGTTGATGGCGACGAAGCCGACCGAGCCGCGCCCGAACGCGATCTGATTTTGCCCGTTGGTCCAGAAGTTCGTGACCTCGGTAGCTTCCGCCGTGGCCTTGCGGAAGGCCATCATCTGCACGAGCGACGGCGTGCGGTGCTCGCAGACCCAGGCTCCCGGCAACGCGGTAGCGGGCGACGCGGCGCAGCCGACGGGCTGGCCGCTTTCGTCGTACACGCTCGTGGTGTTGCCCATGCCGTCGGAGGGCGGTCCCTGATCGCGGCCCACGGCCACGCTGCGGTTGAAGGCGAAGCTCGACATGAGCTGCGGGTAACCGTAGGGCCAGGCCAGCAAGAAGACGTTGGCCAGGTCGTAGTAGGCGCCATCGGCGTAGTAGATGGCCGCGCCACGCTGGGTGTCGTGATTGTTGCTGAAGACCACGGCGCGATCGCTCGGCAACGACTGCGAGCTCGCGAGATCGGCGAGCGACGCGAGATTCGCCCCGTTGGCGTTCAGGAAAGCGTCGCTGATCCTCGTGAAGCGGAACTCGGTCACGTCGATCTCGGCGTTGGCCGTGGCGCCCACGTCCAGATACTGGGTCGACGAAATTGCCTCGCCGCCGTAGTCGATGACCTCGAGGAAGTAATACGGCTTCTGCTCGCTCTGCGAGGCGTCGACGAGCCCGATGATGGTGTCCAGTTCGGCCGGAGCCATGTGCTTGGCCGCGTCGATGCGGAAGCCGCGCACGCCCATCGCCAGCAAGCTGGTGAGGTAGTCGGCGATGCGCTGCTGCACGCTTGGATTGCCCGTGTCGAGGTCGGACAGGGCGAGCAGTTCGCAGTTCTGCACGGCGTCGGCGTTGCTCGCGTAGTCGGTGCCCTGGATCTGGCAGACGGGTTCGTGGAAGTCGGCGGCCGTGTACAGCCCCGGATACTCGTACTTGGTGTACTCCGTTCCGTTGCTACCGGTCCCGCTGGTCTGCGCGGTCATGTGGTTGATCACGGTGTCGGCGTAGATGCCGACTCCCGCGGCCTTGCAGCGCGACACCATGTCCTCGAACTCGGCCTTGGTGCCGCTGCGGCTCTTGTCGAGCGCGTAGCTCACCGTTTGGTAGCGCTGCCACCAGGGGTAGTTCGCGAGCACGGCGTGCTCGCTCGGCGGGGACACCTGCACCGCGGCGAAACCGTTGGGTCCCAGGAACGTCTCGCACTCGAGGGCGATGTCGCTCCACTTCCACTCGAAGAGGTGAACGAAGACGGCGCCTGGACCGTCGTTGACCGGCGCCGGTCCGGAGCCGCCACTGCCGGCGCCGTTGCCGCTGCCGCCGTTACCAGCCGTCACGCTGGTGCCGCCGCTACCGGCCGAGGTACCGGCGCTGCCGCCCGCGCTGGTGCCGCTCGCCGCGCTCGTGCCCGCTCCGGCGTCGCCTCCGCCAACGTCGCTGGGCGCCGCGCCTTCCTTGCGTGTGCAGGCGAGGCAGCAGAGCAGGGTCAGAAGCGCGGGCGCTCGCGGAGTCATCACCACCACATGCTAGCCGAGAGCGAGATCATGTGCTCGTCGGGTTCGAGACCCGGGTCGTCGACGGCGGGGTAGCCGCTGCGCACGATCGGATTGTCACCGTAGAGCCAGTGTGAGTACTGCAGCACGACCTGGTCGCGCGACTGCCAGTCGCTGCGGAAGATGATGCGGGGTGAGATGATCGAGAAGGTCTGGCCGTCGTCCTCGCTGCTCGGGCGCACGTGATCGAGCCGGAGCGAGCCGGCCAGCCACGAGAAGAAGGTGTAGGCACCCTCGGCTCCGAACTTCATCTTGTTCACGCCGTCGGCGGCCGGGTCCTCGCTCGACACCTTGGTGTACATGCCGAACAGCGACAGCACGAGGTCGTGCGACATGCCGTCGAAGTTGTTGGGGTAGAGCAAGAGGCGCGCGACGCTGAGATCGTACTGCGCCGCGAAGGTGAGCAGCGAACCCGTGCCGCCGCTGGCGGCGCCGAGATAGTTGCGCATCAGGCCGGGCCCGCCGTCGGTGTTCAGCACCTGCAGGATGCGCCCGACCGTGCGCGCGCGGTCCGCGTCGGTGTAGGCGCCGGCGGCGTAGAAGTGGCCGATGTGGCTGCCCGAGAAGCGGAAGTCGGCGCCCAGCTGCGTGATCGTGCCGTCGGGCGCCAGCGCCTGCGCGGCGCGGTCGTCCTGCGTCCAGGCCTGCATGTAGTGCAGGCCCAGCGTCAGCTGCCGGCGGTAGCCGATGCCGATGTGTTCGTGATGGACCAGACCCGTGCCGGTGTTGGGATCGGCGAAGCCGTTCCAGCCGTCGGGAGCGAGACCCACCGGCGGTTTGTCGAGCTGACCCTGAAAGCCTTGTTCCACCGCCAGCACGAAGTCGCCCAGCGCGAAGCGCGCCACGATGTTCTCGCCCACGCCGTTGGTGCGGCCGATCACGGCCGTGCCGTAGCGACCCTCGTCGAACTCACCCATCGTGCCGTAGCGGTTGGTGAATGCGCCGACGTTGATCAAAAAGCGCGAGTCCTTCGCCAGATCGGGCAGGTTGAAGCTGACGAAGGCGTCCGTGATACCCGACTGCAGCGGCGGCTCGAAGAACGTCGCGGCGGTCGAGGCCGTCTTCGCCACGATGGTGGCCGTGCCGGTCACGATGTTGTTGCCGTAGGAGAACGAGAGCTGCGCGTACGGCTGCGGCACCACCGTGGTGTAGTTGAAGGAATCCTCGTAGTCCGGCACCACGGGCGGCGCGTGCAGCACCGTCCCTTTCTGTTCCGTGGTGACCACGCCGGCGCGCTTGTTGATGCCGAGCCGCAGCGGCATCGTGATCCAGCCGTGATAGTCGAAGCGGTAGTCCTTCTCGTCCGCCGACTTCTGGCCGTAGGAGGGGGCGATGCCGCCGGGCAGCGTGGCGACCTGAGGCGTTCCGGGAGAGAGGCCGAGGCCGATGTCGCTGTCCGCCTTGTCTTCGTCCGCCGCCTTCTCTTCCTTGTCCTGGGCAGTCGCCGGAGTTGCGACCATGAACAGCGCCGCAAGCAGGAGCACGGGCGTCGTAAAGTGCTTGATCATTTTCACCACCACATCCCGAAATTGAGGGCGAACATCTGGTCGTCGAGCTCCTCGTGAGTGAAATCGTTGGGAGCTTCGCCTTTGGTGTGAGGCCCGTAGAACCAGCGCGTGTAGCTCAGCGTCACGTGTTCGTGACTGTTCCAGTTGCTGCGAAAGATCAGCTTGGGGCTGATCACGTGAAAGGTTTCTTCGCTGTCCTTGGAGTTGGGCGCGACGCGATCGGCGCGGCCGCTGACCGCGAACCAGGGCAGCATGCGGTAGGTGACCTCGGCGCCGAACTTGTACAGCTTGCGTCCGTCGAACTCGGGATCCTCGCTCTCGGTGAAGCCGGCGTTGGCGAACACGCTGGTGATCAGGTCGGGACCGTCACCCCAGAAGGCTTCCGGGTAGTAGAGCAGCTTGGACCAGGACAGGTTGTACTCGGCGCCGATGATGAGGAGCTTGCCGGTGCCACCGCCTCGCTGTCCGAGCAGACGCCTGGTCAAGAGCTCGCCGGTGTCCGCGCCGTAGTAGTTGAAGCCGGTGAGCAGCTCGGCGTTGTTCGCGTCCGCGTACGATACGGCCACCGCGGCATTGCCGAGGTAGTTGTCGATCATGCGCAGGTCGACGCCGTAGACGTCGAGCTTGGGATCGGGGCGAACGCGCTCGTCGAGGAACGGCGTCTTCGGATCGTCGAACTGGTCGCGCTCGTCCATCGCGAAGTTCGAGATGTAGTGAAGGCCGCCCTGGAACGGGGTTTCGCCGAGCAGCGAGAAGCCGGCGTGCAGATGGTTCACGAAGCTCGACGGCTTGGCGGCGCTCGGCCCGTGGTCGTAGGAGTTCGGGCCGGCGCCGATCGGCACCTTCCCCAGACGGCCCATCAAGCCGTGCTCGAGCACGAGCGAGAAGCTGTCCGAGAGCCCATACTTGAGGCTCAGCGTCTCGCCCACGCCGAACGGAGCACCGATGATCGCGGCGTTGTACTGGCCGGCGCCGTACTGGCCCAGCGTACCGTAGATGTTGCGGAACGCGCCGACGGTCCAGTTCACGCTGAAGTCGCCCAGGTCCGGCAGCGTGAAGAGCAAGAAGGCTTCGTTGACGAAGTTCTGGCTGCTCGTCTCCTGCCAGGTCTGGCCGCGCGAGGGCTTCCAGGTGCTGAGCTTGACCACGGATTTGACGACCGGGTTGCCGTAGTCGAAGCGCAGCTCGACCCAGCTGCCGAGCGGAGCGTTGGTGCCCTGGACCGCGCCGTAGAAGTCGGGCGTCTGTGGCGGCGCGTAGAACGTGCCCTCGAACTGCCCCGGCGTCGCGCGATCGCGGCCACCCGACGAGAGCCTGAGCGCCGCGCTCATGTAGCCCGAGAAGTCGAGCTCGTACATGCCGGGCTCTTCTTGCGGCGCGCCGTACGGAACCGTGGCGCCGCCGGGCATGGTCGGGGTACGCGGAGCGTACGGCGAGAGCCCGAGCCCGATCGCGCGTGACGAACCCGGCTGGTAGCCGCTGGGGGGCTTGAACGCCTCCTCCTTGGGCTTCGCGTCCTCGGTTTTCGCTTCGGGCGGCGGGTCCTCAGCGAACGCCGAGCGGGCGGTGAGCAGGGCGGGCAGGGCCCACACCAGCGCCGCAAGCTTTAGGCAGCTTCTCATATGGATTCCTTGTGCTGTGCTGCTTTCAACTCGGCGTTAAAAAGGCGTTATCGCTGCTCGCGATAGAAGCTCAAATTGTCGACGTAAATGTCTGCAAAGCCGACAGGAAACATGAAGCCGATCAGAGGCACGGATTTGAGGTCCTGGGCCAGCGCCGGCTTGCCGAAGCCGATCTGGCGAAACTCGCTGAACGGCAGCTTGTACAGCTGCCAGTCCGTGCTGAGGATGATCTCCGTGACGAAGGCGTCGTTGCAGCGATCCTTGGCCAGCGGAGGCGGCTCGTCGCCGTAGCAGTAGTAGTTGCTCTCCATGCCCGAGAACTCGTAGGGCTTGCACTGCGTGCCCTCGAAGTCGGTGTCCTGGAAGTAGCTGGGGAAGGTGCAGGCGCTCTCGCCGCAGCGCGGATAGAGCTCTTCGAGCAGCGATACGATGTGAGCCACGCTGTTCGGATTCGCGCCCTCGGGCACGCAGCGGTAGGCGCTGTCGGCGGGAGCGAAGCTGTTCTCGGTGTACACGCACTCTGCGCGGTTATGGCACTCCGGATAACACTCCTTGATCCGGCTGCAGTACGTGGCGTTCTCGCGATTCAGATCCTCGCTCGTGTACTTGTTGTGAAAGCCGATGCCGGCGTTCGCGGCGCCATCCGGACCGCGCCGCGCCCAGAACACGATGCCGTCGTACGAAGAGAGATCCCAGTAGGTGTGAAGCTCGGGATTGGTATACGGCAGTCCGTCGGGACGCGTGGTGGGGAAGCCGGCCGAATCGACGCCGTCGGCCGGGTCGGTGATCGGCATGCAGAAGTCCGCGCGTTCATCGGTGTCGGGACAGAGCATCTGGGCCGCGAAGCCCGTCGTCAGGACGTGCGTCGCGCCGGCGCCCCAGCGGTTGAAGCGGCCGCCGCGGAAATGAAAGACGAAGTCGTTGGCTTGACCGTCGCAGCTCGGACCGCCCACGCGATCGGCCGGCATGCCCCAGATCTCGCCGTAGTTGCCGGACACGCCGGAGTACCAGGCGGCGTCGCCCGGCGCGCGGAACGCGCCATCACTGCTGTCGTCGTAGGTGGACCAGGCCTCGGCCACACCCCAGGTCGGCGCGGTCACGGTGGACGACGGCGTCGGCTCGAACGTCTCCACCCAGGCCGCGAGCTCGATGCCGTCCAGCCCGCTGCAGTCGACCTCGCGCGAGCCCGGATCAGGCATGTCCTGATCGATGGGCGGAAAGATCGGCTCTGCGGGCGTGACGGGCGTGCCCGCCGCGTCGGTCGGCGGCACGGCTCCGTTCGTCCATGGAACCGCTTGCACGACTACGGGCGAAGGGGGACGAGCACCGGTATTGCCCTCGCCGGAGCAGCCGGCTGCGAGCAAGGCCAGCACTGAGATGAGGCGGACGTCTCGCATCAGGGCTCGCTTTGCGACTGACGGATCAGGCGCATGAAGTAGTCGGGGCGCTGCCACTTGCCGCCCCAGTAGTAGTCGTAGTTGCGGTTGATACCGGTGCCCTCACCGAGGTCGTTCCAGGTGGCGATGATGAGCAGCTCGGCGCTCTTCGAGTCCTTCAGCACCTTCTCCAGCATCGCGCCATCCTTCAGGATGAAGTCGCTCGGGCGCGGCAGCTCTCCGGCCCGTTCGCGGCCGGTGGCGTCCCACTTGACCATGGCGTGGTCGATGACGTGTTGCTTCAGGATCGAGCGGCTCTTGCGCTCGGGCGAGTTGAACGTCAGCCACACGTACTTGGCGTCGGCCACCTGCTCGAGCGCCTTGTCCTCGAAGTAGGCGCTGTCGGCCATGACGAAGGGCTCCTCGCCGAAGTCTGCCTGGAACTTCTCCTTCAGCAGCTTGATCGTGGCCGAGGACCTGCCGCGCGGATTGAGCTTGCCGGCGTTGTAGAAGTAGATGAACGGGCGACCCTTGAAGCGGTACCAGTACTTCTTGTCGACCTGCGAGAAGAACGGCTTCCACTTGGCGTCGTAGATCATCGCCGCCGCCTTCTCGGGATCGTTCAGATCGGGCTTCTGCTTCCAGAAGTCCGAGAACCAGGGCTCGCCCCAGGTCCAGGTGTCGTCGAAGTAGGCGATCTTGATCGGGTCTTCCAGGCTGTCCAGGGCGTCGCTCAGGGGCTTGAGCCCGTTGTTCTCGATGTCTGGCCCGTAGGTGTTGGGCATCAGGAAATCGAGGCCGGCGTACTTGGCGTCCACCAGCTCGCGGCGCCAGAAGCCGGGCTGCTTGGGGGAGTAGTAACCGGTCTTTTCTTCACCGAAGCCGAGCAAGGGATCCTTCTGAGCCATCCCGGGCGAGTGCGTGTTGGCCCAGTCCATCTTGCAATTGACCGCATCGGGGCAATTGAAGAAGAACATGAAAACGGCGCCGATATCGCGCTTGGCCTTCTTGATCGCGGGCGGGCCCATCACGTCTGGGTTCGTGGCCCAGGGATCGGAGTAGGTGAGCTGGCTGGTACACTTGTCGTCAGTGCACGCGCACTTGCGATCGGTTTCCTTGCACAGCGTCAGCACCACATCGATGCGGCGGGGGGCCTTGG
>DATLIL010001279.1:0-11936 GCA_035539475.1 Polyangiaceae bacterium | reverse complement strand
CGCTGCTGCGCGTTGTCGAAGCGCGCCACCTGCTCGTCGGTGTACTTGCCGACGCGCTCGATGATGTCTGCTGGCTCGGGCAGCTGCGTGGCGAGCTTGGCCAGCCACAGCAGCGTCTCCTTGAATTTCAGGTGATTCGGGTTGTCCGAGACGACGCTGAAGATGGCGTAGCTCGCCTGGTAGAACTTCAGGCGATAGAGCGAGATCGCGAGGTAGTACTCGGCGATCTGCTTGTTGCCCGCGTCGTCGCCCGTCTCGCCGGTCACCACGCGGTGCAGCGCCTGCGCGGCCTCGTTCCACTTTTCCTTGTCGAAGAGAGCCTTGGCGCTACCCATCGCCTCGCTCATCTTGCCAGCGGTCACCGGCCCAGGAGCCGCGGGTGCCTGACCCTCGTCGAGATCGATGACCTCCTGAGCGTACACAGAGCTCGACGGAAACCCGACGCTGGCAACGGCGGAGGCCAAAATGCAGACGGCGACTAGGCGCTTTCGAAACATGGATCCTCTTCGTGGATGGGTGATGTCAGCGCGCTCGGGTGGGCACTAATGGTGGGCGGCGTGACGAGGGGGCAAGAGCAGCTGCGGGGCGGATGCCAAAAAACCGAATAAGTACCGCTAGATACCAAACGCGGCCGATGGCATCTTAGATATCGCACGTTTACACTGTCAAGCGTCCTCGGCGCACACCGTGGGGCCGGTAGAAAATTGAGACGGTGCTCGAAGATCCATGGCGCGCGACGTCGCGCGCGAAGTTTCACAACTCCTTCATGATGTAGAGATCACGCCGTCGCTTCGACACGGTGCTGGACGATATGCTTTGGCCGAACGGTCGCTTCCGCGATTTCGCGTTGACGATCTTCGAGCGCGTCGATTAGCCTGCGCGGGCTTGCTCGGGAGCTCGTTCCTGACTTCCCTGGCTTGAACAACCTGCTCAGCTGGTGTGCGCACGATGAAATTCTCCAAGGTCTGGCTGGTGGCGGCGCTTGGTCTCTTTGCGCTGGGTTGCGAGAGCGGCGGCGTCGGTGATCCCTGCACTCCGGAAGACGAGTACACGCAGGGCTTCGCGAACTTCTCGGACGAGGAAGTGAACGTCGAGAGCCGTTCGTTCCAGTGCGAGACACGCATCTGCCTGGTGAACCACTTCCAGGGGCGCGTCAGCTGCCCCTACGGTCAAAGTGAGACGGACCTGACGCTGCCGGGGGAGGATCCGGCCCGTTGCCGTATTCCCGGCACCGACGGCATCCCGGACGAGGGCACGCCCCCGGGCGAGAACTACGAGACGATCAACACGCCCGTGTTGCCGCAGCTCCACGACCGCCAGGCGGAAAAAGCCGTCTACTGTTCGTGCCGCTGTGACGGTCCGGACGAGGGCGCGCGCTACTGCGAGTGCCCCAGCGGCTACAAGTGCACGGAGCTCGTGAGGGAGCTCGGTCTGTCGGGCGCTCAGCTCGCGGGTTCGTACTGCGTGCGCAACGGCACCGAGTACAACCCGACGCGCCGCCCCGTCGGCAACTGCGATCGCCTGACCGATCCGCCGAACTGCGGCAACGACGGCGTGAATCCGTAGGTCACGGGCCGTGTTCGTGACGCGAGGCGGGCCCAAGGCCCGCCTCGTTAGTTTTGTATTGGCGAGTTCCATCTCGCTGCTCGGCGGGCTGCGCCCGCCGAGCAACATCAAAACGCTGCGACGGCGTGCTCGATCTGTGGCTTGCCGTCGACGAACTTCACCGACGCGACGTCGAAGCGCATGCGCTCGACGCTAGGATCGTGTTTGTAGCGGCGCTGCCAGAGGCGCTCACCCGCGCGGCGTAGACGCGTGCGCTTGGCCGGGTCCACGCTACCGAAGGGTGTGGTCCACGCGCCTTCGCCGCGCGTGCGAACCTCGACGATGACGACGACGGGGCCCAGGCGAGCGACGATGTCGATCTCGAGGTGACCGAGGCGCAGGTTCGTCGCGACGATGTCGTAGCCGCGCCGCTGGAGCCAGAGCGCGACGAGCCGCTCCGCGCGCAGACCGTGGTCGCGAGCTAGCCGAGCACGTGCCGGGGGAACGCCGGCCAGCTCAGGTCTCCAGCGCGCCTTTCATGTCGGCGTGCAGGGCGCGCAGCGGCTGCATGGCCTCCTCGGCGGCCTTACCATCGAGGTGCTTCAGCGCTGCCTCGAGCTTGTCGATCTCGCCCTGCTGGCGTTCGCGCAGGTGAATCACCATCTCGCGGAACGTATCGAAGAACTCGACCAGTTCGTCGCCCTTGCGCAGCGGCGACGGGACCTTGAGGTGACCCGAACCGACTTCGCCGAGCTGCTTCTTCATCTTGTAGATGGGCCCGGCGATGCGATGCGTGACGACGATACCGGCGAAACCGATCACCACGACGAGCAGCGTCAAGGCGCCGAACAGCGCGAAGAACATCACGTTCTGCTGTGACTTGATGGCCGCCGACTGGTGCTTGAGATCCTGCGCCTGCGCCTCGAGCGCCGTCTGCTGCTGCTTGAGACGAGCGTCCTGCTCGGCCGCGTCGGACTTGAAGGCTTCGAGCAAGGCCGGGTTGTCGCTGTAGACCGGGTCCTTGACGATGTTCATCTGGACGACGGCGCTCACCTTCTGGCTCTCGGCGACGACCTCGCGTCCACGGGCAACCACCTGATCGCCCTGCTCGACGGTCTTCTGGCTCTGAGCCAGAACTTCGCGGCTCGTGCGCCATAAAAAGACGCCCAAGCATGCACTGATCACTACGGCGATCAGCACCAGGTACGCCGAGTACTTGAGCTGAAAGTGCGAATCGAGCAGGTAGTTGCGCAGGCGCCGCTGGTGCCGACCACCTGCGAGCGGTGCGGTTGCCGCTTCTGCCATCCTCAAAAACTCCTTGGCCGCGGTGGCAGCCGTAACTGCCCCGAGACGAGTGGACTACTCGTCAAGCGTAGGGCTCCTTTGGCTCGGGGAGCAAGTTAGGCCCAATCTTGCGCGGGGCTATCCGCCGTCACTGGAACTGCGGGGCCGATGAGAACTGCTTGAAGACGGCCTCACCTGTGTACGCCAGGAGCTCGTCCTCGCTCGCCTGGTCCTTCCCGCTCAGACCGTCGTACGAAGCGTTCTTCTTGATCGTGCCGATCATCACCTTCGCAGGGTAGGAAAAGACGGCGATGTCGGCCCTGACCGTCAGCTTGGCACCGACGTACTCGAAAGCGGGAACGCTGACCGCGATGTAGAAGGCCTTGGCCTTCTTACCCGCCAAGCGCTTCTTGGCCTGATCGGGCGTCTCGGCGAGCGGAGCGAACACGACAGTGCCCGTCGTCCCGGCGGCCTTAACGAAGCCCTCACGGAAGAGCCGATTGACGGAGCCATCGGTGCGGCCGCTCTTATCGGTGACCGTTCCGAGCTGCAGATAATACTTCGTCGCCGGGCCGATGGCGGGCTCGGCGCCACCCTGGACTTGCCCCAGCGCTACCTTGATCGCCGCCTTGACGGTCTCGCTCGTTTCGCTGCCGAGCCGTGCATTCAGGCATTCCTGTCCACCGAGCGCGAGCTTGCCGAGAGCAGCCGCTGACGCAGCGCGAACGGTCGTGTTGGAGTCCGACAGACTGGCGCAGAGCGGCTCGATCGCAGAAGCGTTCTTGGACGCGCCGAGCGCGAGCGCGGCCTGCGTGCGGATACGGAAGTCAGCTCCGTTCTTCAGGTTGTCGACCAGACGATTGATGTCCGTCGGCTGAGCGGCAGCCACGCTGGGAAACATTCCCAGGGCCACGACGATGGCGGCGAATCGACGCAAGGGACGCAGCATATCCTTCAACAATACCACGCAGCTCACCGAACTAGCTCCTCGCACGAGGGAATGATCGTCTGGGCGGTAGCCGCACGACGAGTCAGAGGATTGGACGGGCGAGACGCGCACCGGCTTCACTCGAGCACGCCCGCCGACGGAAGGGTAGTATGTGGGTGCTAGCATCCGGTCCACGGCAGCCACCGGTAGCTGCCCAGCCTGAGACGTGAACTTGCCCCGACTGTCCCTCCTTTTCATCAGTGCGCTATCCATGGCGGCGGCGGCGGCGGTTCCCGCCAAAGCCGGCCCCAGTCTGCGCGTGCGGGGCGCCGCACTGATAGAGGGCTCTGCCACGGCGCAAGACAGCCAGGTCGAACTGAAAGGTGCGTTGCGCGACGACACCGGGCGGCCGATCGGAGCCGCGCACTTGCGCGTTCGGCTGCTGGAAAAACCGGGCGGTGCCCCCCTACCCCTCCCGGCAGCCGAGGCTTGTCCGCCGAGCCCCCTGCTGCACGAAGCCCGAAACTTCGCGGGCCAGCCCGACGAGTACGTCATTGACACCAGCGAGGGTGGCGCCTTCTGCGTGCGGCTACCGGGCGACGTGACGGGGACCTTTCAGATCTCGTTCACCGACACCGGCGGCCTGTACGACCCCACGGAGCGAATCGTGCCGCTCGATCGCGCCCGCGCAGGCGTGGAACTCGTGTTCGCGACACCTCCGAGCAGCATCCCGCTCGAGGCGGCGCAGAACCTGCTGACGCTCGAAGTGCGCATGCGTCCCCTGCCCGAGCTCAGACCCGCGCTACCGATCCAGGTGTCGATCGCCAATCGCGAATGGTCGACCAACATCGCGGCGCGCGCCGGCGAGGCGACACCGATCGCGGTCCCGCGCAGCGCGCTGCTGCAACCTGGTCCGATCGAGCTCAACGCGCGTTACGTGGGCGCCGAGCTCTATCAACCTGGCGAGACTCGGCTGCGCACCACGGTGACCGCGCGCGTCGAGCTCGGCGTCGTGGGTAAGCCGAACCCTGCGAAGTCGAGCGATGGGATCGCGCTGCAGGTTGCCGTGGGCTCGATCGCAGGCGCCGTGCCTTCTGGCTCCGTCGAGGCTCGCCTCGGCGCCGAGACCGTTGGCATCGCACGCGTCGATCACGGCGTCGCCAACATCATTGCCAGATTCGAGGTACCGCGCCGCAGCAGCGTCCCGCTGACACTCGTGTACCTGCCCGCGGAGCCGTGGTGGCTGCCGTCCGCACCGGTCGACGTGGTGGTCGAAGCGCTGCCGGCGAGCAGCTGGGGGCGCGCCGGCTGGTTCGTGGCGCTCGTCGCGGTGGCCGCCTGGCTGCTCACGGGTTGGTGGCGCCCGCGCCGAATCTTGCGTCAGACCGACCGCGCGGCCGAAAAACCGACGCTGCCGGCGCCGGGGATCCAGGTGCTCGAGGCGATGAACCCGGAGAGCGGCTGGAAGGGAAAGGTGATCGATGCTCACGAGCGGCACCCCATCCCTAAAGCCGCGGTGGCGCTGGTTCGTCGAGGCTTCGACGGCGAAAAGGTGCTGCAGCGAGTTCAGGCGGGAGAAGACGGCTCGTTCGAGCTCGAACCACTCGCCGATCGCGGGGGCGTCTGGCTGGTCGTCGAGGCAACCTGGCACAGTTCCCTGGAGAAGCCGCTTCCGCCGGCCGGCCGCCTGAGCATAGAAATGATGACTCGGCGTCGCCAGCTCATCGGCCGATTCGTGGCTTGGGCCGAGCGCCGGGGCAGACCCTGGGCCGATCTGGGGGAACCCACGCCAGGGCACGTTGCCAACGTCGCAGGCCGTGAACGCAAGGACGATGTGAAAGAGTGGGCGCGCGCCGTCGAGGCAGCGGCCTTTGGGCCCACGCCCGTCGACGAGGACGTCGAACGGAACGTAGTGGCCAAAGAGCCGAGAGCCTGAGCACTGATCGAGCGCAACGAAACGAACGCGACCATTGACGGCGGAAAGGTTGGGTTCCTATAGTCCGCCCCGCTACTTCGAAGTGCGAAGCTGCACCTTCGAGGTAAGCCGTGCCCCGTGACGACGCTCTACGTTCTCATCGCGCTCGCGGTCATCGCAGTGATCGTCTTCTTCCTGCTGAAGAAGGGTCCCGATCAGGTAGCTGGTGCTCCCGCGCAACCCCGCTTGCCCGAGCGTCCGAAGGGCGCCAAACGCGCGCCTGCCGTCCGCGAGGAGGAGGCCGAGGAAGAAGAAGAGGAAGCCGAGGAGGAAGCTGCCGAGGCGGCTCCCGCCAAGCGCGCTCCCTCGCTGAAGCCAGCCGCGGAGAAAGCCCCGTCGGCTCGCCCGCCCGCAGAGGCTCGGCCCGCGCTGGCGCGAACCGCCGACGTCGCCGGCCTGCGCCGCGGCCTCGGCAAGTCGCGCTCCGACGAAGGGTTCTTCGGACGGCTGCGCGCACTGATCACCGGCAAGCGTGAGCTCGACGCAAACCTGTCCAAGGACATCGAGGAGGTGCTGCTCACCTCCGACGTCGGTGTCGACACCACGGAGGCGCTCCTCTCGCGGGTGCGCGACGGACTCGAGAAGGGCGAGCTCACGGACGCGAGCAAGGTCTGGGCTGCCCTGCGCTCCGAAGCCAAGAACCTCCTGGAGTTCGACGGCCAGGGCGGCGGCATCCTGCTGCATGGCAAGCCCACCGTGGTGCTCATGGTCGGCGTCAACGGCGCCGGCAAGACGACCACCATCGGGAAGCTCGCCACGAAGTTCAGGGACGCGGGCTTGAAGACCGTGCTGGCCGCGGGAGATACGTTCCGCGCAGCGGCGGTCCAGCAGCTGACCGTGTGGGGCGAGCGCGTGGGCTGCGAGGTCGTGCGTGGCAAGGAAGGCGCGGACCCGAGCAGTGTGATTTTCGACGCCATCAAGCGCGCTCAGGAAATCGGCGCTGATCTCGTCTTGGCCGATACCGCTGGCCGCCTGCACACCAAGACGAACCTGATGCAGGAGATGACCAAGGTCGCCAAGACCGCCGAAAAGGCGTTGCCTGGTGCCCCGCACGAGACCCTTCTCGTGATCGATGCGACCAACGGTCAAAATGCTCTAGCGCAGGCCAAGGAATTCAAGGAAGCTCTCTCGCTTTCGGGTATCGTCCTGACCAAGCTCGACGGCACCGCCAAGGGCGGTGTCGTGCTGGGCATCGCCAACACTCTGAAAGTCCCGGTACGCTTCGTCGGTGTCGGCGAGCGGGCCGAGGACCTCCACGAATTCTCAGCGTCTGATTTCGTCGAGGCGCTGCTCGGACAAGAGAATGAAGGGAGCACTTAAAGAAGTGATCAATCTGTGCCGAGCACTGATTCTTGGTCAGCAATCTCTGCGCGAAACGCATTTCGGCAGTGTTGTTGGGCACTGTTTCGCAGCGACGGAATTTTTTGCTTGTTGATTCGCAGAAATTTGGCGTGATATAGTCCCCCGGCGTTTCCGTTTGACGGAATTATTTAATAGTTCCAAGCAGTTGCGAGCCGGTCGTCGTAGGATTCGGAAGAGGCATCGATGAAGAAACTTCGCGTCGGGCTCCTCGTAGCAGCGGCCCTCGGCATGCTGCCCGCGCACGGTTGGGCGCAGGTAAAAGTAAAGGCGAAGGCTGCGGCGGAAGCCGAAGCGGCGCCTGCCGAAGGTGAAGCTGCTGCGACAGGAGACGCAGAGGCTGGTGCCGAGGGAGAAGCTGGCGCCGAGGCGGCCGGTGAAGTCCCCGGCGCTGAAGCGGGAGCAGAGGAGGGCGGTCTTGAGGACATCTGCAAGATCGACCCCGCCGCCTGTCCCAACCTCGACATGGACAAGGAGGCAGCGCGCGACATCAGGGAGGAGATCTATGCCATGCAGCAGATCTACGCCCTGCGCGTGCGGCGCTTCGAGATCAACCCCTACTGGTCGTTCACGCTCAACGACCAGTTCGTGAACCATCCGGCGCCAGGCCTAGCGCTCAACTACTACATCACCAACGTGTTGGCGGTGGGCTTGAACGGTAACTACTACCGACCGTTCAACGTCGACCGCGAGTTCAACGCGCAGGTCCGTCGTGCAGCTCGCGTCGCCGTGCCGCTGACCGAGTACGACTGGAGCGCGGCGCTGAACTTCACGTACGTGCCGGCCTACGGCAAGTTCGCCGGTTTCGGTGACTTCATCTTCCACTACGACGCTTACGTGGTGGGCGGTGTCGGCGCGATCAGCACCAGGCCGATCCCGGTCATCGACCCCGACAACCGCAACTTCGAGTTCGAGCCGAAGCTGGCCTTCAACGCCGGCATCGGTCTGCGCATCTTCTTCAATCGCTGGTTCGCAGCGATGCTCGAGGTTCGCGACTACATCTTCAACGACAAGCTCGAGAACCTCGAGATCGATCTTGCCAACCCGACGGACAAGAGCACGTGGACCGACGAGACGAGCCTGACCAACAACGTGCAGGCTCAGCTCGGTGTGTCGATCTTCCTGCCGTTCTCGTTCGAGTATCGGCTGCCGAAGTGATGGGCGAAGGGCGATACATGAAGACGAAGAATCGCAAGGGAACGCGGCTCCTCTCGACGCTGGTAGCAGGCCTCGCACTGCTCGCTGTGGCCGAGCGCGCGGAGGCACAGGAGATTCAGCTCACCGGTCCGCTCGCGGGCGCGCCGGCCGTGCGCAAGCTCAGGCTCTATCGCGAGGGTCGCTTCGAGTTCGCGCCGGCGGTCACGTTCAGCCTGCTGGACGAGTACCAGCGCACCATCTTCTTGGGCGCGCGGCTCAACTACAACTTCACCGACTGGCTCGCCTTCGGCGCCTGGGGCGCTTACGGCGGACTGATCCAGCTCTCGACGCACCTGACCGACGAGATTCAGGACGTGAACGAGGGCCGCCAAGGGCTGCCGGTCACGGACCTGAACCGCCGTCTGACCGCGGTGAACATGGGTCCCAATTTCGAGGACCAGCTCGGCAGCCTCGACTGGGTGGTGGCGCCGCAGGTCACCGTCGTGCCGTTCCGCGGCAAGCTGGCCCTGTTCTCCAGCATCTACGTCGACACGGACCTCTACTTCTTCGGTGGTCCGGCCATCGTCGGCGTGACCGAGCGCGCGGATTGCGAGGGCAACTGTGCCTCGAGCTTCGATACCGCCTCGCGTGTCGCCATCGCACCGACGGGCGGTTTGGGCCTGACGTTCTACATCAACAAGTGGAGCGGCATCGGCTTCGAAGGCCGCGTCATGCCCATGTCGTACAACACCGGCGGTTTCGACGCTGCCGGCGCGGGCAAGGACGAGGCGTTCCCCGACAACAACATCTCGGACGTGGATCGCCGCTTTCAGCTCAACCCCACCCTGACCTTGAGCTGGAACATCTACCTGCCGACGAAGTACCGGGTCTCCGAGTAAGCTCAGGACAGGATCCGTCAACGACCAAGGCCGGCTTCGAAAGGAGCCGGCCTTCGGTTTTTTAAGGGCCCGGGCCCCGCCTCACCTCGCCTTGACGACGCTTCCGTCCAGTCGAAAGCCCGGCGGCAGCGCGCCGACCAAGCTGTTCTGGAGCTCGTCAGGCACCTGCCAGCCTTTGTCGGCCAGGCCCTGGGCCACGCGATTCTTGACCCGCAGTGACTCGTCTGCGGAAAGTTGCTCGACCAGCGCGGCAACGCTCTCGGCATCGTTCATCGCGAAGACGGCGGTGACGGCCTCGAAGCGCACCGGCTCGCTCATGTCGTTGATGAAGGGTTCGACCGCCACCCTCACCTCCTCGCCCGGACGCTCCGCCAGCTCCTTCAAGAGCTGCAGCTTGGGCTCGACGTTGCGCACGTACTCGGTGTCGAACAGGTCGAGCAGGCCCAGGAGCTCTTCCACCTGACCTTCGGCGGGGACGATGCCCTTCATGGCCCGCAGCGGCCAAGTCAGGCTGCCAGCCTTGCGACAATACTCGCGGATGGGCTCGAGGGCGTCCTCACCGGCGGCGACGATGCCGCGCACACAGTTTTCCTTCTCGTCCTGATCCGTGATGCTCGGGTCGAGCGACCAATCGAAGCGCTTGAGCAATGCGGCCGCGCTCTCGGCCGTGCCCAGCTTGCAGAGCTCGGCGATGGCCTCCTGGCGGTCGTAGTCCTGCGAGAGCTTGTTGGAGACGAGCCGCTCGAGACGCGCGACCTCTTTGGGCTTCGCGCTGGGGGCGGCGTCTTTCTTCTTGGCGAAAAAGTCGAAAAGTCCCATGGCTGGCGCTCGGGAGGGCTTATAGCGGGCTATTCCGGGGAGTGCCAGTTGGGGCATTCGGCCCCGTTCAGCCCTCGTTCTTGGCGCCCGGGTCGCCGCTGGTGCCCTCGTCCACGCCGAGCGCGGCCTGCAATCCCGCCGAGCTCGGGGCCGTCGACGGGCGGCCTTCGTCGTCGGTCGTGTCCTCGGGGACGCCCATCAGCTCGTTGAGCAGGGAGTTGATCCTGAAGACGAGCCCGCCGAGCTCCTCGTGTTCGATCTGGAAGCGCAAGGCGGAGTTGCCGTTGATGATCGCCAGCAAGCCGTCTTCGAGCTCCGAGATGGGCTGCGCGATGTAGTTGCCGAGGAGCACGCCGCTGAAGGCGACCAGGATCAGTCCGAGCAGGGCCATAGCGAGCACGGGCCAGAGCAGCCCATCCAGACTGCTCGCCAGCGCGGCGGGCACCGCAGCGACGAGCACGCCTGCCGAGTCACCGTAAGTCTCGAGCGCCGTGGCGCCGAAGATCAAGTTGTCGTGCTCGCCCTCGACCTCGATCAGGTTGTGAGAGCTCAGCGCCGTACGCGCTGCCGCCGCCACGGCGGGGCCGGCAGCGGTCTTCAGCATGGCGCTCGTCACAGGGCCACCGTGGGCCACGACGTCCACTCCGGCCTCGCCCACGGTTGCGAAGATCAGCGGACGACCACTGATCAGCTCGCTCGTGCGAGCCAGGCGCTCGTCGTTGAGCGGCGTGGCCACCACGACCGCTCCGACGACACTGCCCGAGTCGCCACGCAGCGGCGTGAAGCTAGCCAGGAGCTGCTCCTGGCGCTGGCGATCGATCCACACGGCGCTGCCGGTCTTGCCTTGTTTCAGCGCCCTGGCCAGCGACGGGTAGACCTGCCCCAGCCGGTCTCCGCGCATCAGCGTCGAGCCGTTTCTGCCGAGGCCCACGCCGTGTTCGTCGACGAACGCGACGAGCGATGGCGCCATCTTGGCGAACGCCGCCTCACCGAGCGCGGCGTCGCGCAGGCGGTTCGCCTCTTCTGTTGCGGCCTCGCTGCGCGCGCTGGGTGTACCGGCGGTAAACACGCGGCGCACGCTCTCGTCGCCGGCGTTGGCCTCGAGCCAGCGTTCGAGGCGCAGAGCGTCGAGGGCGAGCTGTGCGTTGGCGGCGCGCAGCGCCTGGTCGACCGCCAGGTGACGCTCGCTTTCATCGGACAGAACGCCCTTCAGCGAGGTCGCGAGGAGCACGTAGCTGAGCAGCGCCACGAGGGCGACGATGGTCGCGTTGACGACGATGATCTTCCAGCGCATGGCGCCTCGAAAGACCCGCTGCCCCTCACCGCTACGCAGCGTACCACTCGGCCCGAGCAGGAGATACATTAGCGGCATGCACGAGCTCGCCGTGATCGACGACCCGCTGTTCATGGAGCACCGGGCCGAGGCCGCGCATCCCGAGCGACCCGAGCGCCTCGCTGCCGCCCGGCAGGCGCTCGAGCGCGCCACGTTGCCCGTTCGACCTCGCGTCCTGGCCGCCCGTGACGCCAGTGACGAAGAGCTCACGCGCGTGCACGGCGAGGATTACGTCGTGGAGCTTGGCCGCACGGCCGGCAGCTCGGGGTACTGGGACGAGGATACCTATTTCAGTGCCGCGTCGGCGGCCGCCGCTCGCCGTGCCGCGGGCGCAGCGGCATTGCTCGGCGACGAGCTCGTCAGCGGCCGAGCACGTTTCGGCGCGGCGCTCGTTCGCCCACCGGGTCACCACGCTCGACCCGACACGGCGATGGGCTTCTGCTTGTTCAACAACGTTGCCGTCGCGGCGGCCACTGCGCGTGCCCAGGGCGTTTCGCGCGTGATGATCGTCGACTTCGACGTGCACCACGGCAACGGCACGCAAGTGATGTTCTACGCGGATCCTCACGTCCTCTACGTGTCCCTGCACCAGTTCCCGTTCTATGCCGGGACCGGCGCCGCAGACGAGGTGGGCGTAGGGACGGGAAAGGGGTACAC
>DATLIL010001278.1:0-7284 GCA_035539475.1 Polyangiaceae bacterium | reverse complement strand
CCCCCGCGGCCCTCCCGCCCGCGCGCCGGCCAGCCTTGCTGGTGTCAGGTCCAGGCGCGCTCTGACGAATGAACATCACTGATCCGCGTGAAGCGCCCCCCGGCCTGCTGGCCTCCAGACTGGCTCCCCTGCTGAACGACGCGCGCGACGTGTCCATGCTCTGGCTCATGGCCCGCTGCGCGCTGGTCGCGTGTTTCGGTGTCGCCGTCTTCTTCTCGCCCTGGCCGCTCGTCTACGTGGCGCCGCTTTACTGGGCCCTCAGCTTCACGGTGCTCGATCGCTTCACCCTGATGCTGCACTGCACCTCGCACCGGCAGCTGTTCAAGAACCAGCACGGGGGTCTCAATCAGCTGATCCCGTGGCTGCTCGGGCCCTTCTTCGGTCAGACGCCGAACACCTATTTCGCCCACCACATGGGCATGCATCACCGCGAAGAGAACCTGGAAGACGATCTGTCGTCGACCCTGCGCTTCGAGCGCAACCGCCTCGGCCACTGGCTGCGCTACTGGTCGAGCTTCCTGTGCTTCGGGCTGCTCGATCTCGCGCGCTACCACTACCGCCGCGGCAGCAAGAAGCTCTTCCGCAAGGTGCTGCTCGGCGAAGGCGTCTACTGGTCGGTGCTGCTGGCCCTGGCGATCGTCAATCCCGGCGCCACCTTCGTGGTCTTTCTGGGGCCGCTCATCTTCATTCGCACGCTGATGATGATGGGCAACTGGACGCAGCATGCCTTCATCGGCGAGAGCGACGTCACCGATCCGTATCTCGCCAGCATCACGTGCATCAACACGCGCTACAACCGGCGCTGTTTCAACGACGGCTATCACATCCTCCATCACGTGAAGCCGCGCTGCCACTGGAGCGAGCACCCGACCGAGTTCCTGCGCGCCCTCCCCGAATACGGCAAGCGCGACGCGATCGTCTTCGACGGCCTCGACTACTTCGAGATCTGGCTGCGGCTCATGCTCGGCCGCTGGGACAAGCTGGCCGACCACTTCGTGCAGCTGCCCGGCGCCCCCGCCCGCAACAAAGCCGAAATCATCGCCTTCCTGCAGTCTCGAGTCCGCCCGATCGTCCGCGCCGACCTCCCTGCCGTTCCGCGCGACCTCGCCGCCTAGACGCGAGTTCGAGCCGGGAGCCGGAGCCCGCAACCAGCCAGACGGAGCCGGGTAGTTTCTCGCCACTCCGCACGCTCCGCTGGACGGAGAGACGAAGACCGCCAGAACGCCACGACCGAGGCGAGCTGGCCGTGGCGCCTCGAGATCAGTTCGGTAGCGAGCGCTCGCGAGAGCGCGTCAGCGCGAACAGTGGTTGGGGAAGAACCGGCACTGATGGCTCGGTTGCGTGCGCTCTCATGGGTAACGAGTCCGTGCTCATGAAGCGCAGGATGAGTGGCCGCAGCATGAAGCGGCGAAAATCCTCTAGCGTCCGATAAAGGTTCCGGAACACGATGCCTCCGCGACCGCAAACCCTGCAAACGCCATTCCGCAAGCGAGCATGAAAGACGAAGATTGGACGTTGGGGCTGCTGCTCGAGATCGTGCGCCAGACCGCGCAAGCGCTGCTCGTGCAGAGAGGCGCGCTCGAGCCGTACGGCGTCAAGCTGATCGGCGAAGAGGCGCGGCCGCTCACCTTCTTTCCAGCCGATTCCCGCCCCGGCGCCGAGCAGGCCGAGCTGCTCAAGGCCATTCTGGAGGACCTGCGCGCGCCGTCCGCTGAACCGCTGCACGGGGTCGCCCTGGTGCTCGCCGTGGACACCGAAGCCGGTCAGCACTTGTTCGCCGCGCAGATCGAGAGCGCGTCGTTCCGCGTGCTCGCCTTGTTTCGCTACTGGCGGGCGCCGGACGGCACCTTCGTGATCGGGGAACCGGAGCTCAAGAACGAGCTCATGGTGGCCGAGGGCCTGGACTGGCCGCGA
The DNA here is from genome assembly GCA_035539475.1 of Polyangiaceae bacterium. GTDB lineage: Bacteria > Myxococcota_A > Polyangia > Polyangiales > Polyangiaceae > PMG-095. The sequence continues at coordinate 5,370 of DATLIL010001278.1, read as the reverse complement.
AGCGGCTGAACGCGTCTCCCTAACGCCGCGAACTCGCACGAGATCTCGTGCTGTCCCGAGTTGAGCCGGGTGTTAGGACGCGGCCCCGAGGTGCCGTAGGAGGAGTTGGAAGGATGCGCCAGCTTGCTCCCTTGTTCCGGATGCCTCGCTTCGAGGACGACGACGACCGTCGTGCCGCTCAACTCTTGCGCCTGGTGCTCTGGGTCTGCCTCGTGGCCATGGTCGGCTACGCGGCCCTCACCACGGAAATAGCGCTGGCGCAGCGCTGGCCCCTGCTGCTGGCGATCAGTGCCACCCTGCTCTGCGATTGGGGACTACGCCGCGGCTACGTCCGGCCCCAGTCGTGGGTGCTCGTGATCGGCCTGGCGGCTGTCTCGCTGTGGGGCCAGTCAACGAGCGGTGGCCCGAGAGCTCCCGCGACGCTCACGCTGTTCGTGGCCATCATCCTCGCCGGCCAGCTGCTGGGCTGGTTGGGGGCGCTGGTCACGGCTGCCGTCAGCTGTGCCGGTTTCCTCGTCGTGTCCTGGCTCGTGGCAACCAGCAAGCTGCCGAGCCCGCTGCTCCACACCGACGCGCAATACGGCAACGCAGTGCTGGTGCACCTGTTCGGCAGCGGCGGCCTGATGGTGATCTCGGCGTGGAGCCTGGCCGAGTCGCTGCGCCGTTTGCGCCGCGAGCAGGCCGCCTATCGCGATCTGGTCGAGGGCGCACCCGACGGCATGATCTCCCTCGACGCGGCCGGCCGCATCCTCAGCGTCAACGCCGCGCACGAGCGCCTGGGCGGACGCAAGCGCGAGCAGCTGATCGGTCAGGGCTTCGCCGATTTCCAGGGCGTCGCACCCGAGGCCCTGGCGCGCGCCAAGGAGATCTTCGAGAGCCTGCTGCGCGGCGGCAAAGCGCCGCTCTTCCGCTTCGATCTCAGCCGCGCCGATGGCGCGACCGTAACGGTCGAGGCCAATGCGCGGCGCACCCAGCGCGCCGATGGCTCGCTCGGCGTCGACATCGTCTTGCGCGACGTCAGCGAGCAGGTGCAAGCGGAACGCCGTGCGCACGAGCTCTCGGAGCAGCTGCGCGCGGCACGCAAGCTCGAAGCCATTGGTCAGCTCGCCGGCGGCGTGGCTCACGATTTCAACAACCTGCTCACCGTGGTGCTGGGTAGCGCGGGTCTCTTGCGCATGGCGGGGCTCGGCCCGGAGCAGGCCGCTCGCGTCAACGACATCGAGGAGAGCGCGCGCCGCGCGGCGTCCATCACCGCACAGCTCCTGGCCATCGGTCGCCGGCAGCCCACGCAGCCGCGCCCGCTGTCGCTCAACGACGTGCTGCGCGACCTCTCGGGCATCCTGCGCCAGATGGTTCCTGCCAACGTGCAGATCGACACCAGGCTTGGCGGCGACGTGCCCAACGTGCTGGCCGACCCCGGACAGCTCGAACAGGTGGCGCTGAACCTGGTGGCCAACGCTCGCGACGCCATGCCCGAGGGCGGCGAGCTCGTGATCGAAACCGAGCGCGCCACCATCGTGGGCGACCGTGGCTCGATGCCCGGCGGCGACTACGCCTTGCTGCGCGTGCGCGACACCGGGCACGGCATGTCGGAGGAGACGCAGGAGCGCGTCTTCGAGCCGTTCTTCACCACCAAGGCTCACAACAACGCCGGCACCGGATTGGGCCTGGCGACGGTCTACGGCATCGTCAAGCAGAGCGGCGGCTACGTCACCGTCGAGACGGCGCCGGGAGCCGGCGCGACGTTCGTCGTGTACTTGCCGGCCTCGAGCGCCGCGGCCGAAACTCGCAAGCCGCGCCGGGTAAAGTTCGACAAGCGCAACGCCGAGGTGCTCCTGGTCGATGACGAGGAGGCCGTGCGCAGCATGTTGCAAAGGCTGCTCGTGCGAGCGGGTCACCGTGTCACCGTGGCGAGCAGCGGGAGCGAAGCGCTGGACCTCGCCGAGAAAGAATCGTTCGACCTGCTGCTCACCGACGTGGTCATGCCCGGGATCAGCGGAGTGGAGCTGTCGACTCGACTGCGCGACCGCTTCCCCGAGCTGCGCATTCTTCTCTTTTCCGGCTATCCGCAGCAGGAGCTCCCGAGCGAGCTATTGGACTCACCCGGCGTCCAGTACCTGTCGAAACCTGCTGGACCCGATCTCCTGCTCGAGCGGCTGAACCAGCTGCTGGAAGAGCGCGAGCACGAGGTGCGGCTCTCCGCCGCGAACATGACGTGAGCTCGAATTTCTGACTATTGCCGCTCTTGGTTTGGCGTGGTTCCTTGGTAGCCAGCGCGCCATGAACCAAGAGTCTCCGCTGCTACGCAACGAAAAGCTCGCCGGTCTCTCCACCGCCGAGCGCGAGGTCGTCGCGCTGCTCCTCTCCGGGCACTCGGTGCCACAGGTCGCCGAGCTGCGACAACGCTCGCGGCACACGGTCGCCAATCAGGTGCGCTGCATCTACGCCAAGCTCGGCGTGCGCTCGCGTGAGGAGCTGGTGTTCGCTGCCGCCAGCCCGCCGGCGTGGGCCGCACGCTGAGCGCCGTTCAGCGGCCGAGCTCGCTGGCGTGCCGTATGCCGAGCTTGCGCAGGGCCGTGCGTAAGTTCTGCGAGACCGCGGCCGGACTGAGGCCGAGCTCGTAGGCGATGAGCTTGGAAGCGTGGCCCTTCTGCACCAGGCTGACGACGTAGCGTTCGACAGGGGTGAGCGTGGCCGGGCCCTCGAGCTCGGGCAGATTCCTGCGCGCCATGAGGACGCGCTTGCCGTCCCGATCCTGTTGGCGAACGAGCGACCAGCGCCCATCCACGAGTCCCTTCCAGATCTCGAGGGCCTCGTGCGGCGCCTCGTTACGCAGCGGGCCACGCGCGCTGTTGATCGCGCGAGCCGCATCCTCCAGCGCGCTCCTGGCGGGCCGCTCTCGGGCGCCACCCTCGGCATGCAGCAGCTGCCCGTCTTCACTGAGCACCGCTTCGCTCGACTGCTCACCTTTCGCGAGCGCCGCTCGCAAGCGATGCGCAGCCGCAAAATGGGCTGACACGCGCTGCATGGCACCGCGAAGTCGCGGCGGAAAGGCCATCGGCGTCGCGAGATTTCCGAGCAGCTGAAAGGACTCGTGCTCGGAGACCAGGAGCGGAACGATCAGCTGGTCGACGATGCCAGCTTCGGCGCGCAGCGCCTGAACGTCGGCACGCTCGAGGTGACGCGCGCGACCTCCGAAGGCGGCGCTCACGGAAGTACAGCCACGCGCCGCCTGGACCTTGGCCGCGTCGGCGGGCGGAACGTGACGGAACACGCTGAGAAAGGCGTCCGCGACGCTGCGTTCGCCGACGATCAGCCAGTGCTTGATTTCGAACGTCCCGTCCTCGAACTTCCCCGAGGTATGGAGCAGGCCGGCGCCGAGTCCGCGCTGCAGCACGGAAAACGCGGCGCGAGCGACGCCCGTGAGCCATTCCTCCTCCGGAGCGTCGAAGGCGTAGCAAGCTTCGACCAGGCTCACGAAGTCGCGCTTACCGCTCGTGGGCGGGGGCTCGACCAGACGAAACCCTTTCAGCCGCGACTCATCCACCTCAGGCCGCCTTCATTTGTGTCCGGCAACCTATCACAGGGCAGACATCTCAGGCGGAGACCAGCAAGCGCTTCACTCGCGGAGGCAACTCGTCCACGTCTGGCGCACCCTGGAGCAGCGGGACGAGTGGGACGGCTGAGAGCGTATGCCAGTAGAGCAGCCGCAGGGGTACACTGCCGGCGGGCGCACGGCGCACGTGCTCGAGCACGGCGGCGAAGGTCTTTGCCGTATAGGTAGGATCGAGCTCGAGCCCCACGTTTTTGGCCTCGAGCGTGGCTGCGTCGCCGGCCGCAGTGGCGTGACCATAACCGGCTCCAGCCTGGCTCGCGTCGAAGGCGAGCACGCGTGGCAGCTCCTGCGCGGGCAGCGAGAGACGCTGTAAGAGAGCGCGCGTGAGCCGCTTGGTGACCCAGGCGGGGACGGGGCTGCGAATGGTTTGCACGCCCAGCACTCGGGTGGGGAGCTCGTTCTTCATCACACCGGCGGCGATGCCGGCGCAGGTTCCACCCGACCCGACCGGAACGATGATCCAGTCAGGCGGCGCCGAACCCTGCTCCCGCAACTGCTGGACGAGCTCCCCGACCGCTTCGACATAGGAAAGAGCGCCGTTCACGTCGGACCCACCCGGTGGAATGAAATAGTCGCCGGGGCGCCAGGCCGATGCGATACGTAGCGGCGCCAGCGCCGAGTGGTCGACGCAGTAGGGTTCGAGCCCCTGCGCCAGCGAAGCACGAATGGTGTCGACGACGTGCGCGCTGGATGGTTGTGGGATGAGCACTGCCGCGCAACGGAGCCCCGCGGCTCGCGCGAACAGCGCCGTGGTGAGCACGTGATGGCTGCCCACCGCCCCCATCGTGAGCACGCGACGCGCCCCACGCCGCTTGGCCTCGGCGAGCGCGCGCTCGACCTTGCGCACCTTGTTGCCGCCGTACGCGGGGTGCGAAAGGCCGTCATTCTTGATCCAGAGCTCGACCCGCTCTCCACCTATCTCGGGAGCGCGCCTGAGTGGCGTGGGCAGGGTCGGTTCAGCGAGCACGGCGGTACGAGCGCTAGTGTAGCCGCCGCGAGGCGGGAGTGATTGCGCTTGTAGGCTGCGCCGGGTTGGGGCACTTTTCTCGCCAAGATGGGCATGAGACCGCGTGGGAAATTCTGGTGCTCGGCAATCACCCTTTCGTGCGGGCTCGCGCTCTGGTCGTGCGGCGATACGGAGCCCAGTCCGAGCCCCGGCGCTGGCGCTGTCGCCGGTGGCGGCAGCGGAGGTAGCGGCAAGGGCGGCTCCGGCAACGGCGGAAGCTCCGGCACCACGCAGGGCCGCGGCGGTGACGGCGGCGACGCCGGCGAAACGAACAACGGCCAGGCCGGCACGCCTGGCGTCGCTGGCGGCGAGTCGAACGCGGGCAACGGCGGAGCTGCGAGCGGCGGCGAAGCAGGGCAAGGCGGCCTGCCCGCTCAGGGTGGCATGCCCGGACAATCAGGCGCTGCTGGTAGCGGCGGGACGCAGGACGGCAACGGCGGAGCGTCGGGCTCGGATGCCGTCGGCGGAGCAGGTGGCAGCGCCAGCCTCGGTGCCGCCCCGATCGGCCTCGTCACCTTCGTCGATGCCAGCGAGTGCCCGAGCGGCTGGGAGGAGGCGCTCGCCGCGCGTGGTCGCATGATCGTGAGCACGGTGACCGACGCCGACGTCGGAAAGACGATGAACGCCCCGCTCGCCGATCGTGAAGATCGCCAGCACATGCATCCGTGGACCGGCAACGCGAGCATCGGCAGCGTCAACGTCGCGACGACGGCAGGCGGAAACGCCGCGCCCGGCATGAGCGGCGCCG
>DATLIL010001277.1:0-6864 GCA_035539475.1 Polyangiaceae bacterium | reverse complement strand
TCCCGAGGCTCAGCCGGGCGATCGATCTGCAGGAGCTGCGGTCCTACTGCTCACGGCGAGCACCGCGCTGTTCTTGAACGGCATCTTTCAGCTCCTTCGAGTTGTGCCACCGAAGTTGCCGATCGTCCTCGACAACGGCTCGCTCGTCACAACGTCCGTGCTACTCGGGCTTGCTTGTACGGTGGCTCTGCTCGCGCTGTGCGTCGTTCTCCTGCGCAAGACGTCGCGCGTTCACGTGGTGGCGATGGAGCTCCTTGTCACCGGGACGTTCGGTTGCATCACCACGAGCTACGGAGCGTTGCGTCACGTGAACGCCGATGTCGACGGAGTTCAACCGATGCTCGTCGAAGTCCCCGCTTGGGGAGCCCGCTCCTACCGCTGCGGCAAAGGGGGGCGGAGCACCTGCTACCAGGTCAACCTCGGTGGCAACGGCGCCGAGATCAAGCCCTGGACGCACGCCATCGACAGCGGCGAGTATCACCAGTTCTTGTATTCGTACGCCGCCCGCTTGACCATCTATCCTGGGAAGCTCGGCTATCGCTGGCTCGCCCGAGTGGAGCCCATCGTCGCGTACGATCCGGCCCAGGACGAATGATCACGGCGCTGGCGGAAGAGGATCGCTGACCCACTCGGGCGCCATGTCGGGATCCCCTACTCCGAGCGTGGCGTGGTTTTCGCTGGTCGAGCTGTCGGAGGCGACGAGGCCGGTGCCGTCGTCGAAGCGCCAGTAGCTGACCAGTCCGGGCTCATCGCCGTTCAGCCGAGCGTACCTGGTGTCAGCGATCTCTTGCTCGCTGCGGACGACGTTCCACACTCGCAGCTCGTCGACGGTGCCGGCGAAGGCGCTGTATAGCGTTCCATTGATCCACATGCCGCCGATCTGACCGAGCTCGGCTTCGTCGAGAGGGCCGGTGTTTCCCGTCAGGAGCGTTGCCTCGAGCTGACCGTTCACGAAGACGGTGATGGCGCCGGTCGACATCTGGCGCGTGCCCGCCACATGCATCCATGACCCGGAGTTGATCGGCGTCTCCGAAAGCACGGACATGTCGGGGTTGCCGGTGCCCAGGCCAAAGCGGTCGCCGATCAAGCCGATGCCGAAATCGTTGAACACGCCGAGTCGATCGGCGTTGAAGAGCACCGCACCGTCGTTCCACGCGTAGCTAGCCGTGGTCATGGTGGTCTTGACCCACATCTCGACGGTGAAGTCCTCTGCTGGAGGGAGCTGAGCCGTGATGATGAACTGCTCCCCCGTGAAGTGAACGGCAGTGCCCGCGTCAGAACCAGCCATGGCTCCGGCTTCTCCCCCGCTGGCCTCGCTGCCGATTCCGGCAGTGGCACCGCCTGCCTGCGGCTCTCCGGGCTCGCCAGCAATGCCATCAGTACCGCCGGTTGCACCGGTACCACCCGAACCGCCGACGGCGCCGGGCTCCTGCGCGTACTCGTCGAGTGTCGGCGCGGAGAAGGAGCAGGCGAAAGCACCGAGCACCGCGACGGCTGCCGCGAGCACCGAGTTTCGAACCGTGTGGCGCCTGACCGGACTCATGGCTAGAGGCGCGAGCGGACGGACAACCCGACGCCCGAAGGCGACGCGCCGAGATCGAGGGTGATCGTCGCGGACTCGGCTGGCTTTTCCGGCTCAGCGCTGAGCCAGAGGTAGGCCGCAGCGCCCAGGGCGACGATCGACACGCCGAGCGAGACGTCCGCGATCAGGTACCTGGTGCGCACGTCTTCCACTGCGTTCGCCGTGCAGTGAGGCTTGCACTTCTCGAGGTCACTCTCGCCACTCCGACCGCTCAGCGCGAAGTACGTGAAGCTGCCGGCACCCAGCGCAGCGACACCGGCGAGCACGTAGCTCGGGACACGAGAAGGACCTTCTGCTGGGGTCGTCTCGACGCTCAGCGGCGTTCGCTTGGGCTCGGCCTCAGCCGGTCCGGCCAGCACGAGCTCGACGCGGCGATTGACCTCGTTTTCGCGGGCCACGATCTCTAGCTCGGCACGAAGGTAGCCACGCGACGCCACCAGCGTATGCGGACCGGGGTCAACCTCGATCGCCGAACCTGTATTCAGGACCGCTTTCCCGTCGAGCGTCAGCGAGGCGTCACTCAAATCGCGCTTGCCGTCATCCACGACGGCGACGATCAGCGTCGGTAACGAGCTCTTCAGCTCCGCGAGCGCGGCGTTGCACTCGTCTCGCACCATCGCGGGACACTCGGCGGCCGCCGCGCATGCCAGGTAGTGCTCCCGTGCAGCCAGTAGCTGGTGAGCGGCACGAGCTTCGGCGCCCTGGTTATTTTCGGTGATGCAGGCCTGAGGCGCCGCTCGTGCCGCTGGAGCTGCGCAAAGCACAGCCATCGCGACGAGGCAGTGGAGCGCCCTTTGCTGCAGAGTCAGAAGCATTCCGGCTTGAATCGCTTACGGCCCTGCGCATCGAGCACGTAGGGGGGAGTGCAGGCGCTGGCGCGGCGGCTCACCTTCGCGGGCGCCTTGGGAGAGGACACCACGGCCCGCGGGCGGCCGGAAGCGCTCGGCGCCGGGGCCTCGCTGGGGATCTGACTGAGCGCGAGCACGGGTGTGGGCTCGACCGCTGCCGCTGGTTTGGGCGCGCTGTCGCTGAGTACGGGTGATTCGAGATTCTGGGTCGCTGCGCTCACGCGCGGGCTTTCGGGAGGTGGGCTGCGCTTCGAGAGCGCAACGATGGTTGCTGCCAGAAGGACGCAGGCAAGTCCGACACCGCTCCACAGCGCGACCCGCGTACGGCGGCGCGACCGGTCCCCGCGCGGAGCGTCGAACGTGGCGGAGTCGGCCGCGCGTGCCGGTGGCGCTACCGATCCGCTGCTTGCCAGGCTGCGCTGCAGCGAAGCGGGGTCGAGCACCATGCCCGGTGAAGACCCTTCCTCGACCTGTCGCAGGCGTTCTGCGCGCGCTTCGAGCGAATCCTTGGCCACACTCTCGACCCACGCCCCCGTTCTCAGAACGCTGGCCGGCTCGGCGGCTTGCTCCAGGGCCAGCGCCATCTCGCGCGCCGTCGCGAAGCGATCCTTCGCCTCGGGGGCCAGCGCCTTCAGCACGACCGCGTCGAGCGCAGGACTGATCTCGGGGCGCAGCTCACTCGGCCGTTTCACGCCGCCGCTGAGCACGGCGCTGACGGTCGCGCCGGGATCGCCTCGTGCAAACAAGCGCTGACCGGTCAAGAGCTCCCACAGCACGACTCCCGTCGCGAACAGATCGACGCGCCGATCGAAGGGCTCGTTGTGGAGCTGCTCGGGCGACATGTAAGCGAGCTTGCCCTTGATCAGTCCGTTCTCGGTGGTGTGCAGGCGCGAGGCGGCCTTGGCCACACCGAAGTCCAGGAGGTGCGCCACGCCGTCGACGCCGACCAGGATGTTCTGCGGAGAAACGTCGCGGTGCACGATCGCGAGCGGTAGGCCGTTCTCGCCCGTCGCCTCGTGCGCGGCGTGTAGCCCGAGCAGGACCTGAACCACGATCGAGCTGATCACCGCGATCGGCGGCGGCTCCTGCCACAGGCGCGCGAGGCGCGACAACGGCTCCCCCTGCACGTACTCCATGACCACGAACAGCTCGCCCTCGCGCGCGACCACGTCGAGCACGGACACCACGTTGGGGTGGCGAATGCGCGCGGTCAGCCGTGCCTCGTCCAGAAATTGCGCGACGAACTCCGGTGAGCGTGCGTACTGCGCGTGAAGCTGCTTGATCGCGACCGAGCGCGAGAACCCGACCGCTCCCATCAAGCGGCCGAAGTACACGGTGGCCATGCCGCCCGAGGCGATTTCACCAAAGATCCCGTAGCGCCCGATGCGCCGGGGTTGGCTCTTGCCAGGGGTTTCCACAGCCGCTGCCACGATCGTTCGAAGCTATCACGTGATGACAGTCGCCGATGCCACTCGGCAGCGTTGTTGCCGCTGTCCCTACATCGCGCACATTGTCGCTGCAGAGCGCGACGAAACAACGGGGTGCTCGTCTCATTCCAGGTCTGCCGCAGCGCCGCGCAGACGAAACGCGCTGGCAACCGAGGAACCACGCGGTTAAGCGTCGGTGCTTGATCGAAAAGGCGCCGAGACCCTCCAGCCTGGGACCGTACGTGATCGAAGCTCTCATCGGGAGCGGCGGCATGGGTGTCGTCTACCGCGGCAAACACGGCACCACGGGCGCCGAGGTCGCCCTCAAGACGGTGCATCAGACCTCGCCCGAGCAGCTCGCGGCGTTCCGCCGAGAAGTTCAGGTTCTGGCCGAGCTCCAGCACCCCGGCATCGTCCGCGTCGTCGACAAGGACCTCGCCAGCCGCACGCCCTGGTACGCCATGGAGCTGGTCGAAGGGCGGCCGCTGTCCACTCTACTGCGCGGGCCGCACGCGTCGGAGACCGCGTCCACGCGTGGCGACCCGCGTAGCACGGAGCCGTTGACCGAAGAGCGCGTGCCGGATCCAGCCAGGACTGCAGCAGCGCCGGCGCCGGCGCCTGTCCACCCTCACGAAGCTCGCCCACCGCTCGTCGAGCTATTGCGGATCATGCGCAAGGTTTCGAGCGCCCTCTCCTTCGTGCATGCGCGCGGCCTCGTGCACCGGGACCTGAAGCCGGACAACGTCCTGATTCAACCGGACGGCAACCCCGTGCTCGTCGACTTCGGCATCGTCGGGCAGTTTGGTGACAAGGCCGGGCGTGAGGTGCTCAAGCTGGCGCGCACGGCCGGAACGCTCGCCTACATGGCTCCCGAACAGGCCTCGGGGCGTCTGGTCGACGCACGCGCGGACCTCTTCTCACTGGGTTGCATCCTCTACGAATGCATCGTCGGCGAACCGCCGTTCGGGAAGTCGGGACTCTACGACATGACGGTCGAGCCCCCCGCCCCGCCGTCGACACGCGCCCCAGGCGTCAGCGCCGAGCTCGATCAGCTCGTGCTGAGCCTGCTGGCCAGAGACGTGCGCGACCGCATCGGCTACGCCGAGGACGTCGGAATGGCGCTCGATCGTTTGACCAGCGCGCCGCTCGTCGACACAGCGCGCAACGACGTAGCCTACCTCTATCGCCCAGAATTTGCGGGCCGGCAGGCTGCGCTGGAGCGTCTGACCGCAGTCTTCACGGAGGGCACTCAGGGATCGTCGACGATCGCGCTGGTGACCGGCGAGAGTGGTCTCGGCAAGACCCGTCTGCTGCTCGAGCTAGGCGCCCGTGCCGAAGCAACGGGAGCTCAGGTCATCACCGGTGAGTGCGCACCGATTGGTGCGAGCCAGTTCGAGGATGGTGCCCCTCGCGAGGCGCTGCATCCGTTTCGCAACTTCCTGACAGCCGTGGCCGATGCCTGTCGCGCGGGCGGAAAGCCCGTCACCGAGCGACTGCTAGGCCCCCACGGCAGAGTTCTGGTGGCTTACGAGCCGGCCCTCGCCGAGGTGCTCGGCACCGGTGTCGAGCAGCTCGAGCCTCTGGCACCCGAACGCGCTCGCGGGCGCGTCCTCACCGCGCTGAGGAGCGTGATCGCGGCTTTTGCGGCAGACCAGCCACTCTTGTTGCTGATCGACGATCTGCAGTGGGCCGACAGCCTTTCGCTGGAATTTCTGGGCCTCTTCGCCAACCACGCCGGCGGGCATTCCCCTGTTTGCATGATCGTCACCTGCCGCAGTGAAGAAATTCCCGATGAGCTCAGCGCCCTCGGGGCTCACGCGAAGGTCCGCGTCGAACAGCTCGAACGCTTCGATCGCAATGCCATCAGCCAGATGGTGTCGGGACTGCTAGCCGTCTCGTCGCCGCCGAGCGAGTGGGTCAACTTCCTCCAGGAAGAATCTGCCGGCAATCCCTTCTTCGTCGCCGAATACCTGCGCGCCGCCATCACCGAACGTCTGCTGACGCGCAGCTCCGGACGCTGGACTCTGGGCGAAGGCACGAGCCTGCGCGATCGTCTGGGATTGCCGGCGAGGATCGCGGCACTGGTCGGAAGGCGCTTGCGCGGCCTCGACGAACAGGCACTTCACATCGTGCAAGCGGCGGCGGTTCTGGGGCGTAGCTTCGACCTCGCGCTGCTCTCGAGCACGTCTGAGATGGACGTAGCGCAGGCGGCGGCTCGTTTTGCCGACCTGCGTCAGCGCCAGATCTTGGACGACGCCTCCGGCCGGCTCGGCTTCGTTCACGACAAGCTGCGCGAGGTCGCCTACGGCTTGATCGCGCACGAGCAGCGAGCACTCCTGCATCGACGGGCCGCCGCAACACTCGAGGCGCGCCTGGCAGAAGGCGAAAGGTCGATCGACCTCGGCAGCCTCGGCTACCATCACGCGCAAGCAGGCAGCTCGGAACGGGCTGCTCGCCGCTTCGTGGAGGCCGCCGACCGCGCCCGGACAACCTATGCGAACCGCGATGCGATCCGCTTCTATCGGCTGGCGCTCAGCGAGCTCGAGCGCACGCCGGTGGCCGACGTGTCAGAGCGACAGCGAGACACCAGCCGCTTGCAAGAAGCGCTCGCTGAAGTCCTGTTGCTCACGGGTCAGCACCCTGCGGCCCGCGCCGCGCTCGAAGCAGCCTTCACCGACACCGGCCCCGCCGAGCGTGTGGCCCGTGCCCGGCGCCAGCGCTTGCTGGCTCGTACCTGGGAGAAGATCCATCAGCACGAGCGGGCCCTCGCTCTCCTGAGCGACGCGGAGCGGGAGCTCGGGGACAGCCCCGACGAAGCCGATGAGGTCGGCGCATGGTGGTTCGAACACGTCCAGATCCGCATCCAGTCCGTCCAGCATCTTTATTTTCTCTCCCGAACAGACGAGCTCGCGGCCATGCTCGAGCGTGTTCGACCCGTCGTCGAAGAGCGCGGAACGCCCCTGCAGCGTGCTCAGTTCTTTCAAGCGCTGCTCTTGATGACGATGCG
>DATLIL010001276.1:0-1888 GCA_035539475.1 Polyangiaceae bacterium | reverse complement strand
ATACTAGGTAGCCAGACCCGGAGCTCGCGGCTCGAGCTGCTCGGGCGCTTGGCGCGGGTGGGCTTGGGCTCGAGCTCGAAGGCGCGCGCGATGCCGAGCACGCCGCTGGCCTCGTGCGGCTCGATCGCGGCGTCCGCGCGCTCTATGCGGATGTGCTGCACGACCAGCGTCACCTTCTGGTCGGAAGAGAGCAGGCCCCTGATCAGCTCCAGCCCGTCGAGCTTGGCGCGCAGATCCTTGACGTCGAGCACGACGCGGCCCTCGGGATCCCTGACCTTGACCCGCGTCGCACGCAGTCGATTGGCCGAGAGCTGCGACAGTCCCTCGACCTCGAAGCTGCCCTTGAACAGGTCATTCAGCAGGCCGGCCACCGCCCGCGCGGCGAAGCGTCTGCCCGCAGGGAGGTCGAGGTGAAAGACGAGCGCGGAGGCGGAGGCGCCGGCGAAGACGGCGAGCAGCGCGACGCCGGCGGCGAAGCGCCCGAGCACCGTCCCCAGGCGCCGCCTCCCCATCAGTCGAACGACTCCCCGATCGCGAAGTTCAGCGATAGCGGCAGCCAGTACGAGCCCAGGAAGTTCTCGTCGGCGGCGCCACTGGGCGAGCCGTACTGAGGAGAGAGCTCGGGCTGTCCAAGCTCCTGGAGGCCGGGGACGCGGTAAGCCAAGTCCAGTCGTAATGGTCCCACGGGCGTCTCGTAACGCAAGCCGACGCCCGGCGAGATGTGGGGTACGTTGAGGCGCAGGGCCTCCCCGTCGGTGCTGCCGAGGTGGTACGGCGTGACGTCGCTGGCGTCGATGAAGACCACGCCGCCGACGGGGCCGCTGAGCGGGAAGCGAGCCTCGAGCGAGAACTCCCACAACGTCTTGCCGCCGAGCGGCCGGGTGCAGGCCGCGCGTTCCGCGGGGTCCGCGTTGGCGTTGCTCAGCACCATCGGGCAATTCACGGTGACCGCCGAGGGAAGCAAGAAGCCGACCGGCCCCGTTGGTCCGACGCCGCGGAACGGATAGCCGCGGTTCGACGTCGGTCCGCCGGAGTAGAAGGCGCGGAACAGCATCGTCTGCTGGTCTTCGATGGTTTTGGGGTCCGACGGATCGCTTCCATCCGTACCGCTGGTGTCGAACTTGTCGCCGTACCCGTGGGGGAACAAGAAGCCGAACCCCAGGCGCGCACCGACCTCGGTGCGCTTGCCGAACACTCCCACCAGAATCGTGCGAAGCTCCGGCTTCAGACGGATGTCGGACACGTCGCCACCGAAGATGTAGCCGGCGACCTGGAGCGAGTTGGAGAGCGAGACGCGGATTTGGTCGAGGTTCCCGACGTTGTCGAACGTCTCGCCGATGCGTGTGAAGAGCTCGGGAAAGCTCACCTGGATGGGCTCCAGCTTGTTGGCGACGCCTGACCCTTCCCGGTAGTAGAACGGGAAATTGGCCTGCCAGTGATAGGAAGGCCGTACGAAGAGCCGGTGCATCCAGAAGCTGCGCTCGACGCCCGCTTCGGTGGTGACCGCGTGGTAGCCGAGCACGGGCTCTCCGCTCTTGATTTCGGCACGACTCAGCTCCGTATCGATCGGATAGAGGACGGGAAAGACCCCGTACTCGCCCTCGATGAACCCGGTGGTACGGCCCTCCAGGAACGAGGGCTGCCGCAGCCTGGTGTTCAGGCGGAACTGCGGCAAGAAGCGGATCCACTCGAAGATGCCGATTCTGGTCGGAAACAGCGCCACTCCCGGCCGGGCTTCCACCGCGAGGTGGCGCATGCCGCCGAGGAAGTTCCGGTTCTCCCAGGAAGCGCGCAAGCCGAAGCTCAGCCGTAGCTCGTCGAGCCGCATCCCGCCGCCCAGGCGGATCGTGCGCAGATTGGCCTCTTCGACGACCACGGTGAGCGGCAC